>JAUSQB010000122.1 GCA_030652715.1 Rugosibacter sp. | reverse complement strand
AGCCGGTGCAGGTGATTTTTACCAGCGGTGGTTCGGAAGCGAATAATTTATTTATCAAGGGTGCGGCGGCCTTGTTGCCTAAGGGCACCGTGACGATCTCTGCCATTGAGCATCCTTGCGTGCGCGAGCCAGCGAAGCAACTGGTGCGTGCTGGCTGGCACTTGCGCGAGATCGCGGTGGATGCCGAGTGCCGTATCGCCAGCGCCGACTTTTCGGCAGCCTTGGCTGAAAAGCCGACAGGGGGCTCCATGCTGGTTTCGATGATGCTGGCGAACAACGAAACTGGCGCGATACAGCATGTCGCCAGCCTGGCAGGCGAGTTTGCCGAACAGAACAAAACAGCAGGCACCACCTGTTGTGCCTGGTTCCATACCGATGCCGTGCAGGCTTTTGGCCGCGTGCCGGTAAACTTTCGTTCGCTCAATGCGGCGGGCGTGCATGCGATGACCTTGTCCGCACACAAAATTGGCGGGCCGAAAGGCGCAGGTGCGCTGGTTCTGGACAAGCGGCTTGAATTGCAGCCGCTCATTGCGGGTGGCGGGCATGAGCGCGGCCTGCGTTCTGGCACCGAGAATGTGGCAGCGATTGTCGGGTTTGGCCTGGCGGCAGAGCTGGCTGTTGCCAACCAGCACACCCAAGCCACTGCCTTGCGCGCTTTGCGTGCAGAGCTAGAGGCCGGTTTATGTGTCTTGGGCGCGCATGTTTTTGCCGCGCAAGCTGATCGTTTGCCAAATACCAGTTACTTTGCCTTTGCTGATATGGATGGTGAAACTCTGGTGGGGCGGCTTGATCGCGCAGGTTTCGCAGTGGCGGCAGGGGCCGCATGTTCCAGCGCCAGCCCGGCGCCTTCGCACGTGCTGTCAGCCATGGGCGTTCAGCCAGCGCTCGCGCGAGGGGCCGTGCGTGCGAGCCTGGGTGCAGGGACAACCCGGCAACAAATACAGGATTTTCTCGGCGCGCTTAAAACCACGCTGGGGCAACTTAAGGCATTGGTCGCAGAAGTGACTGATACAGCAGTTGCCAACACCCTTTGAAATGGAGAAGCTGGAAATGAAACTACCGATTTACCTTGATTATTCTGCGACCACGCCGGTTGATCCGCGCGTAGCGGCAAAAATGATTCCCTGGCTGACCGAGCATTTTGGCAATCCGGCTTCGCGTTCGCACGCATACGTCTGGGAAGCAGAAAAGGCTGTGGAAGATGCGCGTGAAGAGGTCGC
>JAUSQB010000121.1 GCA_030652715.1 Rugosibacter sp. | reverse complement strand
AGCGCGTCTGCGCGCGATGATCGCCGGTCGGCCGGACTGGTGCATCTCGCGCCAGCGCAACTGGGGCGTGCCGATTCCCTTCTTCATCCACAAAGCCACGGGCGAGCTGCATCCGCGCACGGTGGAACTGATGGAAGACGTCGCCAGCCGCGTGGGAAAAGAGGGCATCGAAGCCTGGTTCAAGTTGCCAGCGGCAGAACTGCTCGGCGAAGATGCGGAAAACTACCAAAAAATCAGCGACACGCTGGACGTGTGGTTCGATTCCGGCACCACGCACTGGCATGTGCTGCGCGGCTCGCATCCAGACGCGGCAAGCAATACCGGACGCTGGGCGGACATGTATCTGGAAGGCTCGGATCAGCATCGCGGCTGGTTCCACTCGTCGCTCTTGACCGGCTGCGCCATCGATGGCCGCCCGCCGTATCAAAGCCTGCTCACCCACGGTTTCACGGTGGATGCGCAGGGGCGCAAGATGAGCAAGTCTCTCGGCAATGGCATCGAGCCGCAGGAAATCGGCGACAAGCTCGGCGTTGAGATTTTGCGCCTGTGGCTGGCGGCGACCGATTACTCGGGCGAGCTTTCTATCTCGAAAGAAATTCTCGACCGCGTGGTGGAAGTGTATCGACGCCTGCGTAACACGCTGCGCTTTTTGCTCGCCAATACGGCCGATTTTGACGCTGAAAAAGACCTGCTACCGCCAGAAGACTGGCTGGAAATTGATCGCTATGCCTTAGCGCTCACTCATCAATTGCATGCGCAATGCACGGCAAGTTATGCGCGCTTTGAATTTCATCCTGTGGTGCAGGCGCTGCAAAATTTCTGCGCCGAAGATTTAGGTGCGTTCTACCTCGACATTCTGAAAGATCGCCTGTACACCACGGCGGCAAACTCCCACGGGCGACGCGCTGCGCAAAGCGCGCTGTGGCATATTTTGCAATCCATCACGCGGCTCATGGCGCCGATCCTGGCTTTCACTGCCGAGGAAATCTGGCAGATCACGGGGAATGGCGAGAGCGTGATGCTCTCTACTTGGCATGAGTTGCCTGAACTAGAAAATAAGTCGGCGCTAGTGACACGGTGGCAAACGGTGCGCGAGGTGAAAAGCCAGGTCTCGCGCACGCTCGAAGACTTGCGCACGGCCGGGCAAATTGGCTCGTCCCTGCAAGCGGAAGTCACGATTCACGCCAGCGGCGAGCAATACGACTTGCTCGCTAGCCTCGGCAGCGATATTCGCTACGTGATGATGTGCTCCAAAGTCACCTTGGTGCGTGTTGCCAATGTGGCAGCCGGGGCGAAAACAAGCCTCACCGCGATCCCCAGCCCTTACACCAAGTGCGCACGCTGCTGGCATTGGCGCGAGGATGTGGGGCAGCATGATCACACGGCAGAACACGCTGAACTGTGCTCGCGCTGCGTGGATAACTTATTCGGCACGGGTGAAATACGTCATGCCGCTTAAATCCGCTGCCTCATTCCGCCACATCGCGCCCTGGCTTGCGCTCGCTGCGGCCATCATCGGGGTAGATCAGATCAGCAAGTGGTGGATACTCACGCACTTTCACTACATGGAAAGCCTGCCTGTCACCTCCTTCTTTAATCTGTTCCTGGTCTTTAACCCTGGCGCAGCATTCAGCTTTTTAGCCAATGCAGGCGGCTGGCAAAAATGGTTTTTCATCGTCCTGGCACTGGGCGTCTCCCTCTGGCTGCTCATGCTGTTGCGCCAACATGCGCAGGAACGTTTATTACCCATGGCGCTCTCGCTCGTACTGGGTGGCGCATTAGGCAATGTCATCGATCGCCTGCGCTTTGATGCCGTGATCGATTTTCTTGACTTTCATCTGGCTGGCTATCACTGGCCAGCATTTAATGTGGCCGACTCTGCTATTACCGTAGGTGTCGTGCTGATGCTGATTCATCAATTCCGGCAGCCGAAAACCCATGAATGAACACGTTCAACCTGACAGCTTGATCACACTGAATTACCGCATTGCCTCAACCGGGGGCGAAGAATGGATCAGCACATTTGGCTTTTCCCCCGCCGTCATCCAGCTCGGCTGTGGCGAATTAGCGCCACCGTTTGAAGCCTGCCTGATCGGGCAACCCGTCGGTGCGCACTGTGCCATGGTGCTGGAGCCCGAAGCAGCCTTTGGCCCGCGCCAAGCCGAATTAGTACGCCGTGTAGCGCGCACTTCGCTGCCAGCCTCAGCCGACATTGAAGTAAACGCGCGTGCGGAACTCAGCTCACCGGCAGGGCAAACACTCTCCGGCATCATTCGTGACATCAACAGCGACAGTGTACTTATTGACTTCAACCATCCCCTGGCCGGAAAATCAATCTGCTTTGAGGCGGAAATTATCGGAGTGCTCTGATGCAAACCATACTGCTCGCTACCCCCCGTGGATTTTGCGCCGGTGTCGAACGCGCCATTGCCATTGTCGAACGCGCACTGGAACAATTTGGCGCACCGATTTATGTACGGCACGAAGTCGTGCATAACCGTTTTGTGGTGGACCGCCTGAAAGCCAAAGGCGCGATTTTTATCGAAGACCTGGCCGATGTGCCAGCCGGTGCCACGTTGATTTTCAGCGCCCATGGCGTATCCCAGGCCGTGCGTAAAGAAGCTGCGGCACGCGGCTTCAAGCTGTTTGACGCCACCTGTCCGCTCGTTACCAAAGTACATCTTGAGGTGTCGCGTTTGCACAAGCAAGGCTTTGAGATTGTGATGATCGGCCACAAAGGACACCCCGAAGTCGAAGGCACCATGGGCCAGGCGGCAGGCCGCATGCATCTGGTGGAAAACGTGGGTGATGTGGCGCAGTTAAAAGTCGGCGCTAGTGCTACGCCGAATACGGTGGACAGGGTGAAACTCGCCTATGTCACGCAAACCACGCTTTCGGTTGATGATACACAAACCATCGTGACTGCGCTGAAAAAACGGTTTCCATCCATCATCGGGCCGAAAAAAGACGACATCTGTTATGCCACGCAGAATCGGCAAGACGCAGTGAAAGCCATGGCCGACCGCATTGATGTGATGATTGTTGTCGGCTCAAAAAACAGCTCCAATTCCAACCGCCTGCGCGAAGTGGCTGAAAATAGCGGCATTCCCGCGCATCTGGTCGATAACGCCGAACTCATTGATCCCACATGGCTGGTGGATAAAAAAAACGTTGGCGTGACAGCAGGTGCTTCAGCACCCGAGTTGCTCGTCAGCGGCGTCGTCGATCGGCTGCAAGCCTTGGGCGCTGGTCAAGTGGAACTGGCTGATGGTGTTGTTGAGGATATTAATTTTGCCTTACCGAAAGAGCTGATCGGGCAGTAAGCAAACCATGATCCGCTTGGCCGGGCAAGCGCGTGCATGGATAAAGCATTTATGGCACCGTACTCGGCTCGAACCACACGGTAATATCCAGCAAGCTATCCACGGGCTGCCCCTCTTGTTCTGCGGGGTGAAGCCGCGTTTGCGCCAGACTGTTTTTTAGCGCATTCATTAAATCAAGCGGCACCGGATCGTGTTCCGCAACCTCAACAGCACTGACGGTTCCAATGGAAGATACACGAAGCCGAAAGTGGATTCTGCCGCTCAAGGTCACCGGAATATCGCGCAGGACATCGAAATCAGGTTCAGTGATAAAACGGGCGGAAAGAACCTCTCTTGCCTTTGCAGGCGCCCTTTGCGGGGGCGGGGAATCGGTCGAGGCGGTGACGGGCACGGATGTCTGCACTGCGTTCGACGACACAGATGGCTGTATATCTGCGCGCAGCCTGACGTGCGGCAGCCCCGCGCCCCTGGAAGCCTCAGAAAAATCAATCGCTGGCATCCTATTCAAAAAGCCGACAAGAAGACCCAGATGAATCGATATCGAAGCGGCAAGCGCATATCCAAGCCGGGATTTTCCTGCAAAATAAGCGGGATGTAAGTTATCCATGCTGATGTTCTGATTTTCAGCAATATACCCTGCATTTTGCAGTGTCCATAAGGAAATCCAACCGTTCGGCAAGGCATTTTTACCGTTCGTCGGATTCCCGTTGATTCTGGAAAAACCCGATACTATGCTCCATCTGTCAGAAAGGAAACCGGAGGAGGAAACAGTGCGACTCGCAACAACTAGAGGATTCTCGCTGATTGAACTGATGATTGTTGTGGCACTCATCGGTCTGTTGACGGCCATCGCCATTCCGGCTTACAGTCAATACGTCATTCGCGCCAACTTGGCTGCTGCCAAGAGTTTTTTGCTGGAAGTTGCCAGTCGGCAGGAGCAGTTCCTGATCGGCAATGGCAGTTACACTGACGACCTCTCCGATCTAAGGGTGAGCATTCCTGAAGAGGTCGATCGCTACTTTGATATCACGCTGATCGCCGGTACCAATTCCGATTCCAGCATCGACGCCATGCAAGACCTGCCGACTTTCAGGATCAGCGCCAGCGGCAAACCCGGCACCTTGCAGGAGGATCAGCCTGCGGCGGGCGTGGGTACGGCGCTGTCCATCAACCAGTTTGGCCTGAAGCTGCCGGTAGACACATGGTAAGCCAGTGCCGCCGGGCTTGCGGATTCAGCTTGATCGAGGTGATGGTGGTCATCGCCATCCTTGGCATTGCGATGGGTATTGGCGTGCCTGGGTTGCAGACGCTGCTGGCCAACCAGAAAATGAAATCAGCCACTTTCGATCTGATCACAACAGCGATGATTGCACGCAGCGAGGCCATCAAGTGGGGTGGCGCATCTTCCGCTTCGATTTCCATCGTCGCCCCAGCGAATGATTTCAGCAACGGCTGGTGTGTGACCTTCACCAAGGACACACCTTGCAACATGACCACACCCGGTGATGGCGTGATGCAGGTCGTGCGTCCGACCCAGGGCGTTGCTTACGTTTATCAGGGTATGACAGCCCCCATCGTTTTCAATCGCAGCGGGCGGCTTGCCGACGGCAGTCAGGTGCGCTTGCAGGTCGATGACACCAGCGCTTCTGCCAACTCGCGCTGCGTATCCATTGACACGAGCGGAAATGCCACCGTCAAGCCAGGAGCCTGCGCATGATGCATGATGCAAAACAACGTAAACAAGCCGGCTTCTCGCTACTGGAAGTTCTGATTACCATGGTTATTCTTGCCGTAGGCCTGCTGGGTCTGGCAGGGCTGCAGGTACGGGCAATCAATGCCGAAACAGAGTCGTTCTCGCGCAGCCAGGCCATGATGCTGGCAAATGAATTGATTGATCGCATGAGCGCCAATCTCGCCGAGGTCAAAACCAGCACATCTGCCAACACGAATTACAACCAGCAAGATGGCACCACCACGGTTGTGTTTGGCACCGGATATAACAATGACTGCATCTCGAGCAACACTTCCGAAGATCAGGCGCAATGTTGTGCGGCAAAGACAAGCATCGCTGCCCGCGATTTGTGCGAGTGGGATCTCGCGTTGAAAGGTATTGGTGAATCTGTTACCGGCAGCGAAAAAATTGGCGGCATGAGCAATGCCCGTGGCTGCGTGTTCCTGGCACCGAGCGGTGAGTTCGAGGTCGACGTCGTCTGGCAAAGCCGTGATATTGGCGTCATTGGCACCGGCAATGACTGCGGCGAATTGGAAATCACCTCACGACGCAGCGGCGTCAGCCGCACTCTACGCATCGCTGACTTAGGAGCCTCCTGAGCACTATGAAGTCAAATCGGTTTTCGCCCCTCCCCCATCCGCGCGGATTTACCCTGATAGAACTCATGGTGGCATTGGCCATCAGCATGATCCTGATGGCCGCATTGGCGTCAATTTTTGCCCAGTCGGTCCAGACGCGTGAAAAAATTGACCGCGACGGACAAAAAATCGAGACGGCACGCTATTCACTTGATACGCTGTCCGAAGATATTCGACTCGCAGGCTACTATGGCAGCTATTCCCCACCAAACACCGGATCGGCTCCGGCTGACTGGACGTATGTCGACCCGTGCGACGCTACTGTCAGCAATCCACTCCCCGGCTGGAATCCAACGGCATCGCCAGTTCAGGTGCCCTTCCCGATATTTGTTTACGAAGCCCATGACACCGGCAACTTGCCATCGGCGCTGACGGATTGTCTGGATAATTACAGGACGGGTACGGATGTTCTGCTCATCCGCCGTGCCAGCACGAATTCCATTGAGGTCGGCAGCGCGGACTATGTTGCTAGCATGCCCTATCTTCAGGTCTCTTCCTGCGGCAAGGACCCCATCGACACACAGCCTTTTCACGCCATGGCAACAGCAACCAGCAGCGATTTCACCATGCATATCCGAGGCTGTTCGGTCACGACACCAGGGCCTCTCGCCCGGGTAAACAGACTACTCACTCGCATCTATTTCATTGCAGACTGCGATGACTGCACAGGTGCGGGAGACGGTATTCCAACGCTCAAGATGCGCGAATGGGGCGAGGATAATCCACGCACCGTTGCGCCAGGTGTTGAGAATATGCATATTGAGCTGGGTATCGATACTAACGATGATGGCGCAACCGACGCTTATATTCTTTCCAACGCAAACCCCTACACTGGGGCAATCGGCGATTCTGTAGCAGGCATGCGGCAAGATGCCGACGGAGAAGACCGCTGGGAGGATGTCGTTGCCATCAAGATGTTTCTCGTTACCCGCGATTTGCAACCGACACGAAGCTACACGGATATCAAATCCTTTGTCATGGGCAGCACAACCCTGGCAGCAGCAGAGGACGACTATCGCCGTCGGCTAACATCCTCAACCATCAAGATCGTCAATATGTCGGCCCGGCGGGAGCAGCCATGACAACAACATCCCTGCACTTCCACCAGCGCGGCATGGTTCTGATCCTCAGCCTGATCATGCTGGTGGTGCTGACCTTGCTGGCCATTTCCGCCATCCGCCTGTCCACTGTCAATTTGCGCGCCGTGGCCAATTCACAGGTGCGCAGCGAGGCCATGTCTGCCGCACAGAGGACGATAGATTCGATTCTTTCCGGCAACTTTACCGACAACATTGCAGGTACTGCTACCCCTCCGGGGAGCCCTCTGATTGTCACTGAAGGTGGCAAGGACTACAAAATTCAGGTTGCACGCCCCTGTCTTGTCAGCCTGGCACCCATCAAGAATATCGATCTTGACCTTGCCATCGACGAGGACAGAAGATGTATCGATACGGTATCCAATCCCTATTCCGCCTGTGCGCATACGGTCTGGCAGCTTGAGGCAAATGCAAGCTCTGGCTGGTTCGGTGCCAATGTCACCATCACCCAGGGGACTGGCATCAAGATGGACAACAGCACGGCAACTGTTTACGCCAACGACACAAGTTATCGCTGTCCGGACCTATGAGGAGCAAAGAGAACATCATGCAAAGCAAATTTAAATTTCGCAAAATCCTGACGCTGGCCCTGCTGGCTGGCGCACTCATGTCTCCCTCACTGCATGCCGACGATATCGACCTCTATGTTGGCGGTGAACAAGCCACGGGGGCGGCCGCCAATGTGCTGATCGTGCTCGACAACTCCACTAATTGGGCAGCACAAGCGCAGCACTGGACAGACGGGGCAACCCAGGGGCAAGCCGAGCTGCAAGCATTATCGGAAATTGCCAATACGCTTTCGGACAATATCAATGTCGGCCTGATGATCTTCGGTCGCGATGGCGGCGGACTGGTGCGCTCATCGATCCGGGAAATGGATAATACCAACCGGCCCGTATTCAAGCAGATTCTCGATTACATGGCGGCAAATGCAACAAGTGGCAGCGATGCCGACGAAGTGTCATCCAATACCAATTATGACAACCTCATGAACTCGGCCTTCCGCTATTTCGCCGGGAAAGAAAAATGGAAAGACGGCAATGGCAGCAGCCAGGATCGCCGCGATTACAACGGCAATCTCAACAATACGGCAGCGCAGCCTTCGACGAGTGCCGGACTGGAAGACTTTTCGCTGGCCAGTGCCACAGCAACGATTTACAGACCGCCAGAAAGCGTAGCCGAAGGATGCGCCAAGAATTTCATCATATTTATCGGCAACGGTTTTCCATCCAATATTGGTTCGGCAGAGGAACTGACGGCAGCTGGCAGTCTTGTCGGTGTGACGCCGGATACCAGTCAAATTGTCAGCATTTCGCCCAAGAACCCTTATGCCGACGAATGGGCGCGCTTCATGTACAAGTCCGGTATTCCCTCGGTCGTCGACGACCCCAAAAACCCCGGTGTCAAGATCAGGAACAGGATTGCCACCTACACCGTAGATGTCTGCAAGGATGCATGCGAAGCCTCGCAGGCCACGCTGCTCAAGAGCATGGCCAATGCCGGCGGCGGAAAATATTTCCGCTCCACCAGCAAAGACTCTATCAAAAGTGCATTGTCCCTGATCTTTGCCGAGATACAGGCAGTAAACAGCGTATTCGCTTCCGCCACATTACCAATTTCGGTCAATACGCAAGGCACCTATGAGAACCAGGTCTACCTCGGCGTCTTTCGTCCCGACTCAAGCGCTCGTCCGCGCTGGTTCGGCAATCTCAAGGAATACAAGTTCGGTCGCTACTGCGATGCCGACCGCAACGACAAAGTGAGGATCGATTTTACGCGCGTTGTGCCACTGACTGGAACATTCTCGGCAACCGATGAACGAGTTGCCGACGATGTCGCCGCACCAGATTGCGGCAGCGATGCAGAAGGCAAGATCGACATCAAGCTATATCTCGCGGACAAAAACGGCTATCGCGCGATCGACGAAGAAGGCAATACCGGATTCATTGATATTTCCGCCGTCAGTCACTGGACCACACCATCGTCTTTCTGGACTTTCATGCCGACGGTAAACGGTAGCATAAGCGATTCGCCGGATGGTCCAGCGGTCGAGCGGGGTGCCGTAGCGCAACGCTTGCGTACGCACTGGGGCGAAACCGCCACTTCGCCCAACCCCGATGGCCGCAAGGTATATACCTGCCTTGGTACCTGCCTTGCCTCCACCGCCACTACCGTACAAAAGACCCTGTCGAACAATGTGGTGTCAACGGCAAATGCCGAAGTGACCAGCGCACTTGCCGCCCCCAGCGGTTCGGTATCGGTAACGCTGGCACGCGCTGGCAACACCGTCACTGCGACAGTTACCAGCGGCACGCACGGGTTTGTCGATGGCAATGCCGTAGTCATCTCCGGTGCTACGCCGACGGCTTATAACGGAACCCAAACCGTGACGACCGGCGGCTCAACCACGGCCTTCACTTATACGCTGGCGGAAACGCCGATGTCAGGCATCTCGGGCACGGCAACTCTGGCCGGAACTCCAGTTGACATTAGCTCTGTCACCCTGTCCTCGGGAACGCCCGGTGCAGCGGTTACTGCCACCGTCACTGTCACCGCATCGATTATCGGCACCACTGCGAGCATTGCAGGTACGGGCTTGCCCTATATCGACGGCAGCCGGGTAAGAACCAATACATCCCCTGGCACCAGCTACGCATTTTCGACCACCTTGCCGACCGCTCCGGGAAACGCGACAGGAATACAGGCGGTTGGCGGCGGGACAACGGCAACCGGACTGACCGGCAGCTATGATGCTGTAAACAACCGATTCACGGTAACTTCGAGCAGTAATCTGCCTGGCGCCCTCAAGAATGCTACTGCGGGAACCGTGGTAGCCATCACCAATTCAAGCGATGCAAATTACAACGGAACCTGGTCGGTAGTGAACAGCAGCGTCAAGACCCTGACCTTTGCTTACCGAACCTATGCTGGCTGCAACCCTTGCACGGGCGCCACGATTGCCGCTGCCGGTGCAGCATCTGACCCCATTACGGTTACGCGTAGCGTGGGCAGCACAACGGCGACAGCTACCCGCACGAGCAACAACCTGAGCAGTCTCGCCAATGGCGATACGGTCATTATTTCCGGCATCGGGGGGTATGACGGCAACTGGAGCGTCAGCGCCGTAAGCGGTCTCACTTTCCAATTCGGACCGATAACGCTTGGCCCGGCAACACCAGCCACCGGCACCATCACCGCTGCCTTGTCCGGCACTGGCAGCGGCCCGACTACAACCAACTTGATCAACTGGACGCGCGGCAAGGATCTGTGGGAAGACGAAAATCTGAATGCCTCGCTCACCGATGTGCGCGCCAGCATTCACGGCGATGTGCTGCACTCCCGTCCGGTCGTGGTGAACTATGGCGCCAGCATAGGCATTGTCGGTTTTTACGGTTCCAACGACGGACTCCTGCGCGCCATCAAGGGCGGCATTGCAGATACGGATGGGGAAGAAAAGTGGGCTTTCGTCGCACAGGAATTCATGAATTACGGCAAACTCGCACGGCTTTACGGCAATAATGAGGTCGTACGCTACCCCAACCTGGCGTGCGGCATCAGCCCTGCACCGACCCAACGCGGTTATTTCTGGGATGGCCCGCTAACGGCCTATCAAACCGCAGACGGCACCGCATCCACTCCACCCAGCAAGACCTGGCTCTATGCCGCCATGCGGCGCGGCGGGCGGGCGCTGTATGCGTTTGATGTCACCAACCCGGATAACCCTGCGCTGATGTGGCGTATCAGCAATACCATGGCAGGATTCTCCGAGCTCGGGCAGACTTGGTCCGAGCCGAAGATTGTCAAGCTGAAGGGGAAAAGTGTCATTGATGGCACCACACAGACGCAACAGGCGCTGGTCTTCGGTGCCGGTTACGATGCAACCCAGGAAGATAAACCCACAGGCAGCGCACGCACGGTTGCCATGGGGCGTGGGGTTTTCGTGGTGGATGCTGCGACCGGCGCAAAAATCAGCCTGCTATCCCCCCCGGAAGGCGTACAGGGTTACAGCTTTGCCGCCGATGTTACCCCGCTGGATACCAATGGCGATGGTTTTGTCGATCGCGTCTATGCCGCCGATACAGGTGGCAACATCTTCCGCTTTGATGCCGTGCAAACCGCCGAAATTGGTACGGCCGATTACTGGAAAACCTATCGCATCGCCACAGTGGGTGATATCGCGAATGATGGCGGGGCGGATGCGCGGAAATTTCTTTTTGCACCGGAAGTCGTACCTTTCCGCGACGATGGCGTGCTCAAGACCAGTATATTGATTGGCAGCGGGGATCGCGAAAAACCCTTGGCAAACAAGAAACCCAATGGCACACCCAATGCGTTGGCATGTCCCGCTTACTACAGCGATGCCTATTACGGCACCCCCGTGACAGATCGTCTCTTCGGCATCATTGATACGGTGCAGGTTGGCGTCGATGAAGCCACAGTGAATGCCTCACCCATTGTTATGGCCGATTTACTGGAAGTGAATGCCGATAGTAACAACCTCGCATCCTTCAGCCTTGACAGCAGTTATAAAGGCTGGAATATCCGGCTGAAGAATGATCCGACCGCCATCGGCACGCCTGGCGAGGAAAAAACAGTCAACCAGGCGCGTGTGATTGGTGGCGTCGCGTTCTTCGCCACCAACACACCGGTGGCACCTGATCCAAGCAAAGGCATCTGCACCAATCTCGGCGAGGCGCTGGGTTATGCGGTCGATCCTTTCACCGGCCTGCCTGCCATCAACCGCGATGCATCGGTTGACGACAACGGCACGGCAACATATACCAGCGCGGATTACGCCACCCAGTTCGCCGGCGGTGGCTTGCCGCCTACCGTGACAGCAGGCGTGGTCTCAATTGGCGATACGCCTTACCGCTTCATCATCGGTAGCGGCGGCGACGCCTTGACTTCGGCATCTTCCATCGCCGGGCAGCGCAACATACTTAACATCAAGGGTATTCGCAGCCGATTGTACTGGTCGTATGGTGCAGATTGAAACGCCGTGTTGCCAGCACCGACTTTTATCGATGCTGGCAACACGGGTAACACGCAACATTGCCAACTGTCTCTCACGAACGGTATAATTCGCAGTTCGCTGTTGTAGCTCAGTTGGTAGAGCAACTGATTCGTAATCAGTAGGTCGCCAGTTCGATTCCGGCCAACAGCACCAAATTTGAATTGCTTGCGGGTTGCCTGCCCTCAGGCTACCGACAAGACTACCGATAAACCAGCACCGGAATTTTCGAGTGCGTGAGGACTTTCTGGGTTTCGGAGCCAAGCAATAACCCGCTGATACCACGACGTCCGTGTGAGGCCATGAAAATCAGGTCCACACCCGCTTGCTGAGCCGCCGCGATGATGCCTTCCCACGGTGCGCTGTACGTCAGGCTCAGCGATGCGCATCCGACTCCCTGCGCTACGGCTTTGGCTTGGGCTTCACTCAAAATCTCGCGCGCTTGTTCTTCAGCCATTTCGGCAAATCGCTCGGGTGTTGTCGGGTCGATCAGCGCGCCTTCGCCATAAAAAGCCATCGGATACTCTGGTTTGGCAAAGAAAAAAGTAACTTTCGCCCCTGCTTCCTTGGCGAAAACAATCGCACGGTCTGCCGCGTTGACCGAAAGTTGTGAACCATCGACAGGTACAAGAAGATGTTGGAACATGATAACGCCCTCCCTAGATGATAATGCGCTTTAATGATGCATCCGTTTCGTTTCTTTCATTAGTCTAGCGTAACCCGCCCAGGATACGTTGACTCATATCAATCTTCACCAAACTCGCACCCTCCCTGCCAGCTGGATAATCTCAATTTGCCATTCCCTGATGAGAACACTGCATGACAGCAGCCGCCACTGATTTATCCGCATGTGCAGCGACCTCCGCAACTACCTCAGTGGAGCTCGCGTTAGGCGGCATGACATGCGCGGCCTGTGCAGCACGCATCGAACGCCAGCTGAACAAGGTGCCGGGCGTTGAGGCAGCAGTGAATTTCGCCGCAGAGCGCGCGTATGTACGCTATGTGGCAAACGATGTAACTATTGACAAAATTGTCGATACAATCACCAAAACAGGATACATTGCCGCCATCTCCAGCGCGGCGACTCGCGGGGCAGAACAACAAGAAAAACTTGCCCGCTTTTCCGAGGACGTCCGCCACTTTTGGATTGCGCTGGTACTCACAGCACCGCTTGTTGCGCAGATGCCGCTCATGTTCAGCGGCGACATGCCTGTACACCATGACTTCTTGCCGCGCTGGCTGCAACTGCTGCTCGCCACGCCCGTACAGTTCTGGATCGGCTGGCGCTTTTATGTCGGCGGCTTTCATTCCCTGCGAGGTGGTGCGGGCAACATGGATGTGCTGGTAGCCCTCGGCACCACGATGGCGTGGACGTATTCGGCAACTGTCACGCTGCTGAACCTGCCTCAGCATGTGTATTTCGAAGCCTCAGCTACCGTCATCACACTGGTATTGCTGGGCAAGATTCTGGAGGCGCGAGCCAAGGCGAAGACTTCAGAATCGATTGAAGCCCTGGCCAGACTCCAGCCACAGACCGCACGCATCGAGCGCGGTGGCGAACTGCTCGACGTGCCAGTCGCCAGCCTGATTCCGGGCGACGTGTTCATTGTCAGGAGCGGCGAGGCGGCGCCGGTCGATGGCGAGGTCCTTGAAGGCGCATCGACGGTGAATGAAGCGATGCTCACCGGCGAGAGCCTGCCGGTGGTAAAGCGTCCCGGCGACAGGGTGTTTGCCGCAACGACGAATGGTGATGGCCTGCTGCGGGTGCGTGCCACGGGTGTCGGCAGCCACACGCTGCTGGCCTCGATCATCCGCTTGGTGGAAGAGGCGCAAGGCTCGAAGGCGCCGGTGCAACGGCTGGTCGACCAGGTGGCCGCGATTTTCGTGCCGGTGGTGGTCGTGATTGCTGCGCTCACATTTGTGGGCTGGTGGCTGCTGGCGGGGGATTTCACCCAGGCGCTGGTGAATGCCGTCGCCGTGCTGGTGATCGCCTGTCCCTGCGCTCTGGGGCTGGCGACGCCGACGGCGATCATGGTCGGCACCGGCC
>JAUSQB010000117.1 GCA_030652715.1 Rugosibacter sp. | reverse complement strand
GGTAATGGGCGCGCAAAATAAAAAACCGCACCACTTCGGCGTCATACTTTTTCAAGACTTCGCGTATGGTGAAAAAATTGCCCAGCGACTTGGACATTTTCGCGTCATCTACCCTTACAAAGCCGTTGTGCAGCCAGTAATTCACAAAATGTCTATGGAACTGATCTTCACAGGCGCCTTCAGATTGCGCGATCTCGTTCTCGTGATGCGGAAACTGCAAATCCTGTCCACCACCATGAATGTCAAAGTGTGCCCCGAGCAGTTCTGAGGCCATGGCCGAGCACTCGATATGCCATCCGGGTCGGCCAGTGCCCCAGGGGGATTCCCATTTAGCCTCGGCCGGCTCTTCTTCCTTGGCTTGTTTCCAAAGCACGAAATCGAGTGGATCCTGCTTGCCAGCTGTGACATCCACTCGTTCACCGGCACGCAAATCTTCCAGCGATTTACCGGAAAGCTTGCCGTAACCAGCGAACTTGCGTACCGAGTAGCACACATCGCGATTGGCTGCCACGTAGGCGTAGCCGTTCTTTTCCAGGGTAGTGATCATGTCTTTCATCTGCGCCACGTAATCCGTTGCGCGCGGCTCGGCGTCGGGCGGCAATACGCCCAGCGCTGCGGCATCCTCGTTCATTGCCGTGATAAAGCGATTCGTCAACTCGCGGATAGTTTCTTTATTATCCTGCGCGCGACGAATGATCTTGTCGTCAATATCCGTAATGTTGCGCACATAGGTGAGCTGATAGCCACTGGCGCGCAGCCAGCGCGCGACCAGATCAAACACCACCATGACCCGGGCATGGCCCAGATGGCAATAGTCATACACGGTCATGCCGCACACATACATTGTCGCGTGGCCGGGCTGGATGGGAACAAAGGTCTGCTTTTCGCGCGCGAGGGTGTTATATAGCTTCAGCATCAGAACAGGATGGGGTAGTAGATTGTGGTTTGGTTGTGGGATAGTGCCGCTTATTGTTAGAATTCACCATTGGATTCAGCATGGTTTGGCTGCATCGAATACCGTTTGCAGGCAACTACATCAAGAAGTATACATTATGACCAAAACCCGCTCTAACGCCTTTCGCTCGCTCGCTGGCGCTCTGCTCTTCGTCTTAAGTGTATCGCCCTTTGCGGCGCACGCCACGACGCTCGCCGACATCACAGCGATGGTCAATCAGCGCCAGTATGCCCCCGCACTGGCAGCGCTTGAACCTTATCTCGCCGCGAACCCCGCCGATGCACAAGGCCGCTTTCTCAAAGGCGTGGCGCTTGGCGAGTTAAATAAACCCATTGAGGCCATTGCCGTATTTACCCGTCTGACGGAAGACTTTCCCGAGCTGCCTGAGCCCTACAATAATCTGGCAGTGATCTATGCCAAACAGAACCAATTAGAAGATGCGCGCCGTGCCCTTGAAATGGCAATTCGCACGCATCCTTCCTACGCTATCGCTCATGAAAACCTGGGCGATATTTACGCGCGGCTGGCAAGCCAGGCCTATGGCCAGGCAATACAACTCGATGCTGCCAATGCCAGCGCACAACGCAAGCTCACACTGCTAAACAGCCTTGCCCAGCCATAACACTTACTTTCAGGAGCCTAAAAATGCAACGCCTCGTTATTTTATTTGCCACATTATTGTTCAGCCTGACCGCCTTTGCAGCCAATCCGCAGGTTGAAATGACCACATCGCAAGGAACCATCGTGATTGAGCTCTATCGCGACAAAGCGCCGCAATCGGTGGACAATTTTTTGCGCTATGTAAAAGAGGATTTTTACAAAGGCACCTTGTTTCATCGGGTAATCGATGGCTTCATGATTCAAGGCGGAGGCTTTACTACCGGGATGAAGGAAAAATCCACGCGTGAGCCGATTCAAAATGAAGCCAAAAACGGCGTGAAAAACGAGATGGGCACAATCGCCATGGCGCGTACGGGCGCTCCGCATTCGGCAACGGCGCAGTTTTTCATCAATCTCAAAAACAATACGTCGCTGGATTATCCCAGCCCTGATGGCTGGGGCTATGCCGTATTCGGCAAAGTCACCAAAGGGCTGGATGTCGTGCAAAAAATCGGCAAGGCCGCCACCGGCAATGCAGGCTTTTATCAAGATGTTCCCACAACGCCTGTCGTCATCGAATCCGTCAAGATTTTGACGGACAAAAAATAATCTCACCAGAAAGAAACCTCATGATCAAACTCACTACCAATCACGGCGACATTACACTTGAACTGAATGCAGAGAAGGCACCGAAGACCGTTGCCAACTTTATCGACTATGTGAAAACCGGCCAGTTCGACAACACGATTTTTCACCGTGTGATTCCTGGCTTCATGGTGCAAGGCGGCGGCTTTGAGCCGGGCATGAAACAAAAACCTGTCGGCGCGCCCATCGACAATGAAGCCAACAATGGCCTGAAAAACGATTGCTACACCGTCGCCATGGCCAGAACATCTGACCCGCACTCCGCCACAGCACAGTTTTTTATCAATGTGGCCGATAATGATTTCCTTAACTACGGCACCTGCCAGGATGGCTGGGGCTACTGCGTTTTCGGTCAGGTGGTTGGTGGCAAGGACGTGGTGGATAAAATCAGGGCCGTGCCGACAAGCACTGTCAGTTTTCATCAAAATGTGCCCACTGAAGATGTCGTTATCGAGCGTGCCGAAGTTGTTTAAAGCGATCTGATTGATTGCTTGTCCACGTTAATCAACAACACCTATGAGGCGGTGCTATCGTGCGTAAAACCGGTACCGCCCGTTTTGTTTCTGATCTTCACCTGAGTGCCGAGCGCCCCGATCTTACTGCGCGCTTTGCTGCTTTTCTCGCGGATACCGCCGCATCGAAGGTCACCACGCTGTTTATTCTTGGCGATCTGTTTGACGCATGGATTGGTGACGATGATCTTGCGCAGCCCTTCAATGCTGAAGTCTGTAGCCTGCTGCGAAAATTATCGGATCAAGGCACACAACTCTTTTTCATGGCCGGCAATCGCGATTTTTTAATTGGCGACAGGTTTGCACAAGCCGCAGGGCTGCAACGTCTGGATGACATGGAAAGAGTCTGCGAAAAAGTCGGCGCTGGCGAGACGGCGATATTGATCATGCATGGCGACACCTTATGCACCGACGATACGGATTACCAAGCCTTTCGTCAGCAGGTGCGCAACCCCGCTTGGCAAAGTGATTTTCTCGCCCGCCCCTTGGCCGAGCGCCGCGCAGAGGCTGCCGCATTGCGCCAAAAAAGCAGGGCCGCAACCAAAGAAAAATCGCAGATCATCATGGATGTCAACGCCGAGGCGGTTCGCCAGGCGCTCATCGCTTCCGGCTGCCGCCGACTGATTCATGGCCACACGCATCGCCCAGGCTGCGAGCACATAGCGCTGGCTGATGGAGTCGCCGAGCGCTGGGTGCTTTCTGACTGGGATACTCATCGTGGCGATGCGCTTGAAGTCAGCACCGAGGGCAGCATTCGCCGGATTGATCTAGCGACTTAACTAGCGCTTAAGCCACAATTTTGAGCAACTAAGCCTTTAAGCCGCGTTCAATATCCGCCTCAAGATCGTGCGGGCTTTCCAAACCTACGGCAATACGCAACAAGCCCTCCTTGATGCCGGATGCGGCGCGCGCTTCCGGCGAAATGCGGCCATGCGTGGTCGACGCAGGATGGGTAATGGTGGTTTTGGTATCGCCCAGATTGGCCGTGATCGACAGTAAATGACAGTTATCGACCACCCGCCATGCCGCCTCACGTTCGCCTTTGACTTCAAAGGCCACAATCGCGCCCCCGCTGGCTTGCTGTTTCATCGCCAGCGCATGCTGCGGATGCGAAGACAAGCCCGGATAGTAAACGCGAGCGACTTGCGGTTGTTGCTCCAGCCACTGCGCTAATTCAAGCGCATTGGCGGATTGCTGCTTCATGCGCAACGACAAGGTCTCCATGCCTTTGAGAATAACCCAGGCATTGAAGGGCGAAATCGTCGGCCCGGCTGTACGCAAAAA
>JAUSQB010000114.1 GCA_030652715.1 Rugosibacter sp. | reverse complement strand
ATACCATTTACGCGCCAAATCGCCAACGGGGCCGCTCAATAGTGCCGGACCTGCGTTGGTCAAAATACCCAAGCCATGGCCAAAGCGTGTTGTGATTTGTGTGCCCGCACAATCTGGTGGCACCATTTTGTTACCCGAGTGGGCTGACAACTCACCACCGAGCACACTGAGCGAGGCAGCATGCGTCCAGCCTACATGGTAAGCATCACCCACAAAGTTTTCTGCCGGGGTTTTCCAGTTGCAGTTAAGCAAGGTGCGCGTGGGGGGGCCAATGAGTTCGGCTCCGCCCGTGGAATCCATCCAGACATCCAGGTAAAAGCGATATTCGCCCAGGTAGTCATACAAACTGGGCGCGGCTTTATCAAAGTTGCCATACCAAAAGCCCATGTAGCTTTCGCAACGAACTTCCGTCAAGCCATGGGTTGATTTATCCAGCACACCTTTGTAAAACTCGTTTTCAAATGGCACCGCTTGTAATGAGCCGTCAATCCCGTAAGACCAACCATGATAAGTACAGGTGAATGATCGCGTATTCCCCGCTTCAACTGAGGTTACGCGCGTGCCACGATGCTGACAGTAATTCAAAAAAGCCTTGACCGAACCATCCTTCTGACGAGCGACGATGACTTCGTCTTCACCCATGATGGCTGTGGTGAAATCACCTGGATTGGGGATCAAACTATCGTGAGTGAGAAATAACCAGCAGCGATCAAAAATACGCTCCAGTTCAAGCTGATAAATTTGTTCGTCCCAAAATATGCTCTTGGCCTGGGTGCCATTTTTGACATCAACCAAACTGGCTACATCAATCATGATAAAAACTCCTTAGTTTTTCAGCCCCTCATACTATGGGCCTCTTTGAATAAAATATCTGCGGCAATGCCGAGAATAATTAGCTGGATTGCGATGCCAGATATTCTTCAACAAACTGCAATCGGTCATTGCCCCACCACATTTCTCCATCAACAAACATAGTCGGCACGCCAAATACGCCTCTTTCATGCGTCTCTTTATTCGCCTCGGAAAAACGTCGGGCAGAATCTTCCCCTACCGTATAGGCCAGGAATTCATCGCCTGACCAGCCCAAGTCTTCGGCCACGCGACGCAATACCGCCTCATCAGTCATGTCTTCGCCCCGCCCCCAAACAGCCTGGAACATTTGGTGTACATATTCCCGCTGGTGTCCTTTGTCAATCGCAAAAAACAAACCACGGTTAGCTCGCTCAGAAGCAAAATTTTTTGGAAATACAAGCGGCGGCAAATTGTAGCGTTTGGCCCAGCGTTGCATATCAGCCGTCAGGTAGCGCAGCTTGGCGGGCACTTGACGGTTGGATGGGCCGGTATTGCCTGCGGCTAACTTTGCTATCGGTAGATCAAGTGGAACATATCTTATGTCCAGATCAAAACGTTCTACCAAGGAACCAAGCTGGGTTTCAGCCAGATAGGCAAACGGGCTCATGAAATCAAAGAAGAATTCGAGCTGTTTTTTCATCAAATGACTTTCTTGAAGGCTGAAATATAGGCGGCTGAAAAACAGCCGCCCACACTAGATAAGATAAGCAAAGAAAAAGGCAAAGGGCTGCTAATCAACCACCTTGCTGGCTAAGTTTTTTATGCAACTCCGCCCAACGCTCGCCAGACAGGCGCGCACCTGCGAGATAAGCTTCGGGCACGGTATCAAAACGATAAGGAGGCCGTGCAGGCCCTGCATTCATCCAGCCACCTGCATTGAAGCGGGCTTTTTCAAGCTGCACGTTGTACAAAGAAAACTCTTTAAATGACCCATTCGGGAACAGGGGCTGCGCTGTATGAAGAATGGCATTTTGCAGCTCGGTGGCTTTTGTCCAGTCACCGGTTTTTTTCGCTTTGATTACTTCGTCGCGCAAGTGCAAAGCAGGCAACGGGCCGCAGTTGGTGCCGCTGGTCCAAAAGGCAGTAATGTTTTCCGGATCAATCCTGGCAGCCGGGACATAGTCCATATCAATCGGCAGGAAGCGAATCTTTCCCTTGGTTAGCATCAGGTCAAGATAAAGGGTTGCAACACCAATGTATTTGCAGGTAACTACTTGTGGAATATCGGCAACCTGCGCCCAGAAAGACCGTGGGAAATCAAATTTAAAGGCTTCAGGATTGGCATACACAGCGATCGACATATCCGGCACCGCTTCTGCAACATCACGGTATAAATTGACGGCACTTTTGGTATCGCAAA
>JAUSQB010000107.1 GCA_030652715.1 Rugosibacter sp. | reverse complement strand
TAATGGAACAGGCTGATGTTCCAGCCTGCACTCATCTTGTTCAAGAAGTTCATCAGCGCGCCGGGGCGCTCGGGAAACTCAAAACGGTAGAGCAGTTCGTGCAGCTTGCCGTCACTCTGCGGTGCATGGCCGCCGACCAGATGCCGGATGTGCAGCTTGGCCATTTCGTCATCCGTCAGGTCTAGTGCTGGGTAACCGTGTTTTTTGAGTTGTGCGACGAGGCTGCTGGCTTCCTTGCGATTGGCGACCTGCATGCCGACGAATACATGCGCCTCGCCTCCGTTGTGGTACCGATAGTTGAACTCGGTGATATTACGCGCGCCCAGCAGGGTGACGAATTTTTTGTAGCTGCCGGGCCGCTCGGGCAGCGTTACGGCGAGCAGGGCCTCGCGCTGCTCGCCGACTTCGGCACGCTCGGCAACAAAGCGCAGGCGGTCAAAATTCATGTTCGCGCCGGAGGCGACCGCTACCAGCGTTTTGCCGTGCACGCGGTGCTTTGCCGCCCAGGCCTTGGCGCCAGCGATGGCCAGGGCACCGGCAGGCTCCAGAATTGAGCGTGTGTCTTCAAACACATCCTTGATCGCCGCGCAGATGGCATCGGTATCAACCAGCACCATTTCATCCACATATTCGCGGCACAGGCGAAAGGTTTCCTCACCAACATATTTCACCGCCGCGCCATCGGCGAACAGGCCCACGGTATCCAGTTTCACCCGCTTGCCAGCCGCCAGTGAGCGTGCCATCGCGTCCGCATCCATGGCTTCAACGCCGATGATTTTTATTTCCGGCCGCAGGCGTTTGATATACGCCGCCACGCCGGCAATCAGCCCGCCGCCGCCAACGCAGCAAAACACGGCCTCAATCGGGTCGGCATGCTGGCGCAAAATTTCCATGCCGATGGTGCCTTGTCCAGCGATGACATCCGGGTCGTCAAAGGGATGCACGAAAGTAAGTTTGTGTTTCTTTTCCAGCGTGAGCGCATGGGCATAAGCCGCGTCATACGAATCACCTGCCAGCACCACTTCGCCGCCGCGTTTTTTTACCGCATCGATCTTGATTTGCGGCGTGGTGGTGGGCATCACGATGACTGCGCGTATGCCGAGCTTTTGTGCCGACAATGCGACGCCCTGTGCGTGATTGCCAGCGGAAGCGCAGATTACGCCGCGCTTCCTTTGTGTCGGGGTGAGGTGGACGATCTTGTTGTACGCCCCGCGCAGCTTGAAGCTGAATACCGGCTGCATATCCTCGCGCTTTAACAAAATGCGGTTGCCGCAACGCGCAGAAAGATTGGCCGCCAGTTCCAGCGGAGTTTCTACCGCGACATCATAGACGCGGGCATTGAGAATTTTTGTCAAGTAATCCATGGTGTGCACAGTCGTGTGGAGGAATATCCGCGAGGCGGCAAGAAGATACAAAGGGTAACATGCGGCATGGATTTTTCTTTCACGTCAGAGGCTGGCTTGGCTGGTCTTTTTGTTGTTTCCTTTCTTTCTGCCACCTTGTTGCCCGGTGGCTCCGAGCTTGCACTGCTCGCTTTTGTCAAACTCCATCCCGGGCAAACCGGGGCGGCCTTTGTGCTGGCGACTATCGGCAATACGCTGGGTGGCGTGACGACTTACTGGATGGCACGTGCGCTGCCGGAACCTAAAGATATCAATCGATTGGCGCTGGCGCGGCGCTGGGGTGCGCCGGTACTGATTCTGGCCTGGGCACCCGTGATTGGTGATGCGCTGTGCGCGGCGGCTGGCTGGCTGCGTTTGCCCTGGTTGCCTAGTGCATTGTGGATGTTATTGGGCAAAGCGGCGCGTTATGGCGTGGTGATCGCGGGTGCTGGATTGTTCTGAACGGCGATCTGTGCAAAAGTCGATGCTGGTAACACGGCGTGAAACGTTATCAATCGCGCAAATCCCGTCCCGTGAGCTTGAGAAAAACATCTTCCAGACTGGCGGGCCGGTGCAGTGTACGCAGCGCCGGGCGTGTGGCCAGATGGGCGAGCAAGGGCGCGGCGTCAGCAACATAGCAAAATGCGGTCTCGCCGCTGATTTCCACCCTATGCGAAAAAGCCTGCGCTTCGGTTGCTGCCCAGCCTGGCGCGTCTTCACCATACACTTCAACCACTTGGGCTTCGATATGCTGGCGAATCAGATCGCGCGGTGCGCCTTCGCTGATCAAGCGGCCATTATCAATGATGGCCAGCCGGTCGCACAGGCGCTCGGCTTCGTCCATGAAGTGCGTGGTGAGCAAAATGGTTTTGCCCTGGGTGAGCAGCTGTTTTAAGCGCTGCCAGATCAGGTGCCGCGCTTGCGGGTCAAGGCCTGTGGTGGGCTCATCCAGTACCAGCAGGTCGGGGTCGTTGATCAGCGCACGGGCGAGAGTCAGCCGCCGTCTCATGCCGCCGGACAGCTCGCGGATATTGGCGTTTTCTTTGCCGCTTAATCCCGCAAACTCAAGCAATGCGGGAATTTTAGGACGCAGTGCGGTATCCGTCAGGCCAAAGTAACGGCCATAAACCAGCAGATTTTCAGCAGCGGTGAAGTCCGGGTCCAGATTGTCAAATTGCGGTACGACGCCAATTTTCATGCGCGCTTCGCGGGCTTGTTCGGGCACGGGCAAGCCTGCCAGAAAAATCTCGCCGGCATCCGGCGACGTGAGCCCCAGGCAGCAGCGCAAAGTGGTGGTTTTTCCCGCGCCGTTGGGGCCGAGCAGGCCATAACATTCGCCGCGTTGCAGGGTAAAGCTTAAGCCATTGACGACGTCTTTGCCTGCATACGACTTGTGCAACTGGTGAACGGTTAAGGGCGGCGCACCCAGCGATGGCATGCTTAGCGGCACATCGAGGGCTAGTGTGCTCATATCGGCCATGCGCGGTGCACAATGTCTTGCAGGATATGCAGCTTGCGGTGAAAAAAGTGGTCGGCACCGGGCACTACCACCACGGGCAGTTCCAGCGGCTCGGCCCAGGCGAGTACGTTCGCCAAGGGTACGGTTGAGTCTGTCGCACCATGGATGACTAGGGTGCCTGGGGCGACGGCTTCGGTGGCGTAGCTGCGTGCACCTTCAATGTAACCGGCGGCAGTGCCTACCAGAACCATCCAGCGCGCCTCATGTTGGGCATCGGCCAGCTTTTTGGCGACGCGCGTAATGACAAAGGCGCCGAAAGAAAACCCGGCCAGCGTGACGGGAAGCGTACCCCATTGATGTTGTGCCCAGGCGAGAACGGCGAGCAGATCGTCTGTTTCCTTATCGCCATGATCATGCATGCCTTGTGAGCCGCCTACGCCGCGAAAACTCGGCCGCAGCACAACGCAACCCCGGCTGCGAAAAGTGCGTGCCAGCGTGGTGACAACTTTATTGTCCGCTGTGCCGCCAAACAGCGGATGCGGATGACCAATCAGCGCAATGCCGCTTGGTTCGGTGTTGCCGGCGGGTAGATCAACAAACAGTTCAATCTTCCCATCCGGGCCATCGATCAGCCGAGTTTGTAAAAGCGGTTGAGTCATGCTTACACCTTCAGGCGTTCAACCACGCGGCCATGCATTAAGTGTTGATCAATAATTTCGTCGATATCTTCTTTATCAACATAGGTATACCAGACGGCCTCCGGATAGATCACCAGCACCGGCCCCAATTCGCAGCGGTCAAGGCAGCCGGCGGTGTTGATGCGGGTTGGGCCAGGCAGCATGTTGGTGTCGCTTAACGCTTTGACACGGTCTTTGGCATAGCTGCGCAATTTGCTCGCCCCTAAGTCATTGCAACAGGATTCACCCGCCGTGCGCTGATTAGTGCAAAAAAATACATGTCGCTGAAAATGACTCATGCGGGTACCCCAAAGCAAAACACAATAAAAGCAAAAATGGTAAAAGCAAAAATGGATAATGACGTTCGATTACATGCGACACAGGAAAACAGTCGAGCAGAATCCGTGTTGCCGGTCAATATGGTTCAATACCTTCATGCGACAAGGAAAAATTCGCTGTCTGCATTTGCGTCACTATTTGCTGCAAGGAGTTCAAGCTTTCCACCAACTGGTTTTTGAGTATCAGCAGGGTAGTGCACAAAGCATGCAGCGCATCCGCATGACCTGCTTCATGCAGGCGGATGATTTCTTCTCCAGTCCGGTGTATCTGGGTGTGGATTGGGTTAATGGCAATAAATTCAGCCAACTGTCCATAGCGCCTTTTGCCTTCACTTTCATACCAGTAGCCAAAGCGGTGCAGATAATTGCTGATCAGTTGCCCGTGATTGGGCGACAAGAGGGCGTCTTCTGCAACTATCTTGAGTACATGCTTGACCCAGGTATGGTGATCATGTTCTGCCACCAGAAGTGGAATATCACACATATCCCATTGTATGTTGGCCCACTGGCGCCATTTCGGATCAGGGGTAAACCGATCTGCCCAGTCTATTACCTGGACTGCCGACATGGGGTGAGCAATACCATAACCTTGGGCAATATCACATCCCAGACGCATCAGCAGTACTCCGTGCTCTACTGTTTCTACCCCTTCGGCGACTACCTTGCGGTTAAAAGCTGAAGTTAAGCCGATGATGGCTTCAATGAGCGCCAGATCGTCCTTATCGTCGAGCATGTCGCGCACGAACGACTGATCGATTTTCAGCGTATCGGCAGGCAGACGCTTGAGATAGCTTAACGACGAATAACCTGTGCCGAAGTCGTCCAGGGAAAACTCTATCCCCAAGGCCTGGCATGCAAGAATCAGCTGTTGCACATGATTCATGTCGCCTAGCGCAACTGATTCGAGAATCTCGATCTCCAGTTGCTGTGGCGGCACATCGGGGTAGCGTGCGAGGATGGCTTTCAACCGGTCAAGAAAATCCGGCAACTGAAAATGACGGGCTGCGATGTTTACGCTGACTGGCCAGCTTTTTCCTGCTGCCGACCATGCAGCGATCTGTTGCAGGGTTTTTTCGATCACCCATTCACCAATCTCGATAATCAGATCAGTTTGTTCAGCTAAAGGCAGGAAGTCCAGTGGTGGCAGCAACCCTTGTTGCGGATGTTGCCACCGCAACAAGGCCTCCATGCCTATCACCTCGCCGCTGCGCATATTGACTTTGGGCTGGTAATGCAGACAGAGTTCATCAGTTCGCAACGCCTCGCGGAGACGAGTCAGCATCTGCTGCGAAGTTTGTGCCTGCCGGTCATGTGCGATATCGAACCAGTGGAAGCGGTTGCGTCCTGCCTGTTTGGCCAGATACATTGCCTGGTCGGCATGGCGCAACAAGGTGTCGGCATCGGCTTCGTCCTGCGGATAAATGGCTACACCGATACTGGCCGAAATGCTGATCATGTGTCCGTCTATGACATATGGTGCAGAAATGGCTTCCAGGATGCGTCGCAGTACAAGTTCCAGTTGCTGATGATCGGCAAGACCGCCCAGCAACAGGACAAACTCATCACCGCCGAGCCGCGCGACAGTATCCTCGCCGCGCACGACCTGATTCAGGCGGGAGGTTACGTCAATCAGCAGGCGATCCCCCATGTTGTGGCCATAGAGGTCATTTACCGGCTTGAATTGGTCCAGATCCAGCAGGCACACGCCCAGCAGATTGTTTTGCCGGTTGGCGTTCGTCAAGGCACGCGCAAACCGGTCGGCAAGCAATACCCGGTTCGGCAGGCCGGTGAGCACATCGTGCCCCGCCTGCCAGCGCACGCTTTGCAGCAACTGGTGTTTTTCGGAAACATCATGAAACACCAGAACGCAGCCCAAAAGTGAGCCGTCACGCAAGAAAATCGGTGCGGCAGAGTCCTCGATATTGTATTCCTTGCCGTCGCGCGCAATCAGCACCGTGTGATTGGCAAGATTGACCGTTTTGCCATTTTTCAAAACCTCATCGACCGGGCTTAGCACCCGCGCGCGCGTGGTTTCGTTGACGATATGAAAGACTTTGGCTGTGGGCTGACCGATAGCCTCATCGATATCCCAGCCCGTGAGTTGGCTGGCCACATGATTGAGGAAGGTGACATGCCCTTCGGCATCGGTCGTAAGAACGGCATCGCCGATTGAGGAGAGCGTGATTTCTGCACGTTCTTTTTCAGCATACAGTGCGTCACGCAGACGGTTTTGTTCAGTCAGGTCGCGTATCTGCGCATGAATCAATGTCTTGCCCTGTTCTTTTATTGCAGTCAGGGTAACTTCCGTATCGATGACGGAGCCATCCATGCGTTGCATCTGCCATTCAAAATGGTGGGTTCCGTGCTGTAATGCGAGGGCGATGGATTCCTGCCCTGCCTGGACAGAGTTGCGCCCATCGGCTTGACAGGGCAAGGCCATTTCCAGTGGTGTTTTGCCGATCAGAGCCATTCGGTCGGGGTAACCAAAAAGCCGTACTGCCGCCTGATTGGCCTCGAAAATGGCAGCATTGCTTTCTATCAATAGGATAGGAGCAGATGCTTCGTTAAAGATTCTCTGGAAAGATTCTGCGCTATCACGCAACTCGTTGGACAGACGCTTTAGTTCGCTGGTATTGTGCCAGTGGATGTGCAGCACTTCTTCACCATAGACGGTAATGGCAGTGAGTGTCACGTCGGCGTCAATGATAGAGCCGTCGGTACGCTGTAGCTGCCACTCGAAATTGTTGCTGCGGTTACGCTGTGCGGTGCGGATCAATTCAGCTGCGTAGCTTTCTGACGACTGCCCGTTTTTCTGAAGTGGTGGCGATATGTTTGCTGGAGAAAGGCCTAGAAAATCCTGCTTGTGGCAATATCCGAGCTGTTGCAAGGCTGCTTTGTTGCAGTCAATTGCAACACCTTGTTTGTACAGAATCACAGGGTCGGCTGCTTCCTCGAAAATCTTTCGTGCGGCGCCTTGACTTTCATGTAGTTCGTTAGCTACCCGTTTTTGTTCGGTGATGTCGCGCAAGAGCGAGTGAACCACCGACTCGCCATTGATAATGATGACTGTACTCGTGATTTCGGCATCGAACAGGGAGCAGTCCATCCGCTTGATTACCCATTCGAAGCGGTGGTGATATCCGGCGGGTGCGTGCTTGAGAAGCTTTGATATTTCTTTTCTCTTTTCAGCAGAGGTGTGACCGTCTGGTTGAAAAGGCGGCGCGAGCAAAGTCAGCGTCAATTGAGGAAGTTCAGCCTTATCGCGTATGCCCAGCTGCGTCAGGGCAGCCCGGTTACAATCCAGAAATCGGCCATCCTGAGTCAAGAGTATGGGGTCTTTGGCTTCGTTATAAATTATCCAGAAAAAGTTATTGTCTTCTGTTACGCTCAGGGGGGATGCAGCCATGCGAACGTCACTCTCCTTGATCAAATAGTACTGCAGGGGCCACTGGCTACATGGCACCTGTCTTCTTTGTCAGTAATTATGCTAAAAAATCAAATTTGACAATAGTTTACGCTAGCCATGGCAAGTCGGTCAAGCGGGGGTACAGAGGCTGGTCAGGTATTCACAGCACACGTGGATTCAAGTTTGAAGTGC
>JAUSQB010000100.1 GCA_030652715.1 Rugosibacter sp. | reverse complement strand
GTCGAGCATTCTCGATGTACTGACCATGGCGGTAGGCGCGCTTGGCGGCATTTCGCTGTTTGTCGGTGGCGTGGGTATCGTGACGATGATGACCATTTCGGTCAGCGAACGAACGGCGGAAATTGGTTTGCTGGTGGCACTTGGCGCACGCAGGCGAACCATTCTCAGCCTGTTTCTGAGCGAAGCCGTGGCGCTTGCCGCCGTGGGCGGCTTGATTGGTTTGGTGTTGGGCGTGGGCATCGCGCAGGTGATTCATCTGGCAGTGCCGGCCTTGCCCGTGCACACCCCGTTCCTTTTCGTGTTGGTGGCGGAGGCCTTGGCTATTGTTATTGGCTTGGCCGCTGGCGTGCTGCCCGCCCGCCGCGCCGCGCAACTCAATCCGGTGGATGCGTTGCGTGCTGAATAAAAGTCGGCATCCTTTGAACCCGTGTCTGGACAAGGGTACTTTCCAGAGACGGACTCAAGCCTGCAGGGTGTGTTGGTGATACGGCGACTGTTGAATAAATCTTGAATAAATCCTGGATAGAACACGCTCTGCGATAATGCACGTCACCTGTTTTTACTTTTAATATTTTCTCAAAATGACCAGCCAATTATTTACCCCGTTTTCCCTGCGCTCTGTCACCCTGCCCAACCGCATCGTGGTGAGCCCGATGTGCCAAAACTCCGCCGTGGATGGCAATGCCACGGATTGGCATGCGATGCACTTGGGCACTTTGGCGATGTCGGGGGCGGGCATGTTGATTGTTGAAGCCACGGGTGTTGAGTTGGCCGGGCGTATTTCCGCCGGATGCCTGGCGTTGGGTTCGGATGAGAACGAGGCGGCGCTGGCGATGGTACTGAAAAAAGTGCATCAGTATTCCAGGATGCCACTGGCGATTCAGCTGGGACATGCCGGGCGCAAAGCCTCCAGCCAAGTGCCCTGGCTGGGTGGCCATTCTTTGTCACCAGAGGCTGGCGGTTGGCCAACGGTGGCGCCTTCGGCCGTGCCGCATAAAGAGGGTGATCAAGTGCCGCAATCGCTGGATACAGCAGGGATTGCGCGTATTACTTCAGCATTTGTTTCTGCTGCGCAGCGTGCAGATCGCACAGGGTTTGATGCGGTAGAACTGCACATGGCGCATGGTTATTTGATGCATCAGTTTTTGACGCCGCTGGCCAATCAGCGCACGGATGAATATGGCGGCAGCCTGGAAAACCGGATGCGTCTGCCGCTCGAAATATTTGCTGCTGTGCGCGCGGTTTGGCCCGCGGATAAACCATTAGGCGTGCGGCTTTCGGCAACCGATTGGGTTGCAGGCGGATGGGATATCGAACAATCAGTGATTTTTTCGCAGGCCTTGAAACGCTTGGGATGCGACTGGATAGACACCTCATCCGGCGCACAGTTGCCGCAACAACAGATGCCCATGGCCCCAGGCTTTCAGGTGCCGTTTGCCGAGCGGATTCGGCGTGAAACGAATGTGCCGACCATGGCGGTGGGCATGATTACCGAGCCGCAGCAGGCAGAAGACATTATTGCCAAAGGCCAGGCCGACATGGTGGCCATAGCGCGCGGCTTTTTGTGGAATCCGCGCTGGCCCTGGCATGCGGCGGCTGTGCTGGGCGCGCAGGTGGATGCGCCCAGCCAATATCATCGCTGCTTGCCAGCCGGTGTGCATCGTTTGTTCGGCTAGTGCCAAAGTTAAAAGGCTAAAAGCGAATAAAAATGCTGCTGGCAGTTGTCTGCCAGCAGCATTTTTTGCGTGCAGGGTTTTACTTGTTAAGCGACGATGGTTTGTGCCTGGCCAGCTTGGCGCGCCTCAATGCGGCCAATGGCAAACACCTTTTCGCCTGCTGCGGCCAGATACTGCATCGCTTCACCGGCATTCGCTTCAGCCACAATCACCACCATGCCAATGCCGCAGTTAAAGACGCGGTGCATTTCGGCGTCCGCCACCTGGCCTTCTTTTTGCAGCCAGTTAAATAATGCGGGTTGCGGCCAGGCTTTTTGGTCAATGATGGCCGTAACGCTCTTTGGCAACACGCGCGGAATGTTTTCCGTGAGGCCGCCGCCGGTGATGTGCGCCATGCCCTTCACGCCTTGCCCGCTCAATGTTTGCAAGAGACCTAGCAAGGGCTTCACGTAAATACGCGTGGGCGCCATGACGGCATCCATGAGCGGCACGCCGCCGATGTCCAGTGCCAGATCAGGCTTGGCGCGTTCGATAATTTTGCGAATGAGCGAATATCCGTTTGAATGCGCGCCGGAAGAGGCCAGACCCAGCACCACGTCGCCCGGCTGAATTTTTTTGCCATCAATGATTTGCGATTTTTCCACCGCACCCACGGCAAAACCCGCGAGATCATATTCGCCATCGGGATACATGCTGGGCATCTCGGCCGTCTCGCCGCCGATCA
>JAUSQB010000082.1 GCA_030652715.1 Rugosibacter sp. | reverse complement strand
CAGCTTTCCGGCGGCATGAAACAACGGGTGATGATCGCCATGGCCCTGGCCGGGCGGCCGCGCTTGTTGATTGCGGATGAGCCGACCACGGCGCTGGATGTCACGATACAAGCGCAAGTGCTGGATGTGCTGGATGCCTTGCGCCGCGAGCAGGGCATGGCGGTTTTGCTGATCAGTCATGATCTGGGCGTGGTGGCGCGCATGGCGGATCGGGTGGGTGTCATGTACGCCGGTCAGCTGATCGAGGAAGCGCCACGCGCACAGTTTTTTGCGCATCCTGCACACCCTTATTCGGTTCGGCTGTTTGCTGCCTTGCCTGATCCAACGCGACGCGGCGGGCACTTGGCTACCATACCTGGCAGCGTTCCTCCGGCAGATACGCGCTATGTCGGCTGTCGCTTTGTTGATCGGTGCACCGAGGCGCTAACGCAATGCCGCGAGTCTGTTCCTGAGTGGCGCGTGGTGAATCCTGATCAGCGCATGCGGTGTGTGCTGGATCGTTCAATTAACGCAGAAAAACCTGGCACAGAAAAAGTCGGCTCTGATGATACGGCAGCAGAAAGAAATCACGACACGATTTTGTCCTTTTCGTTGCCAACCTCAGCACCCACATCGCCACCCGTGCTTACCGTCAATGATCTGCGCGTGCATTTCCCTATTCGGCGCGGCTTGTTGCAACGCACAGTGGGGCTTGTGCGCGCCGTCGATGGCATCTCCTTGCAACTTCAAGCCGGGCGCACCTTGGCGCTGGTGGGTGAATCCGGTTGCGGGAATACAACGGCAGGCAAAGCAATACTGCAACTCGTGTCACCTACCTCAGGACAGGTACATCTGAATGGTCAGTCACTCATCGGCTTATCCACCAGTGAATTACGTCCTTTGCGCGCACAAATGCAGATGATTTTTCAAGACCCCTTCGCCTCACTCAACCCCCGCATGCGGGTGGGGGACATTATTGCCGAAGGCATGCGTGCACTGGGTTTACAAAAAGGATCGCAAGAAAATGCCGCGCAGCGCGTCGATGAGCTGCTGGTGCGCGTAGGCCTGGGTGCCGAGATGGCGAGCCGCTATCCGCATGAGTTTTCTGG
>JAUSQB010000112.1 GCA_030652715.1 Rugosibacter sp. | reverse complement strand
CCAGGTTATAGGCAGCTAAAGCCAGCCAGAGGCGATCTGGCGGTTTGATGTCGGCAGGCAAGCGATCATTGAGTTCAGCCAGATAGCGCGCCCCCCCGAGTATGCTCTTGGCCGGATCAAGGCGGTTGTCTACTCCCAGGTAATCGGCGGTATCTTCAGTCAGCATCATGATGCCGCGCACATTCGTGGGGGATGTGGCAAGCGGATTCCAATGGGATTCCTGATAAGCCAACGCGGCCAACAAGCGCCAGTCGATGCCGGTTAAATCCTGAGCAGCATGAAAATGAGGCCGCAAGTCGGGTAATAGTCTGTGTGTGTCGGCGATGAACTGTGTAATGCCGGTTGAGTTGATGCGCTTGATATGCCCAAAGTAGCGGTCATTGAGCCGGGCTATTGTGCCGTTGGCGATGGATTGTGCAATAAATGCCTCGGCCCGATTGTGCAAGGAGGGTTCGTCTGTATTTTTGATCTGGCTGCTTATGGGTTTAAAGCCTGGGTTTGTCGCAGAGTTTGTATCAGGATTTGTTTCATTTTTAGCAAAAGCCCAGCATAGATCGGTTTTTCCGGGTAGGCGTAGTCGGGTAGCAAGCTCAGGATAAAAGTTGTTGGCCAAGTCGAAGTTAATATCATGCACTGCGGCTAGCGGGATTTTTTGCGTGGCGACTTGCGACAGCAAGCTGAGTTCATTCATGCCGGGTATTTCGATGACGATGGGCCTGTTTTCTTCATCCAGTGCGCGCAGGTTTTGCGCAAGTGGAGAGCCGGCAATGACTGCTACTTCTTGACCCGATAGATCAGTTATATTATTCGGCCCGAGTGCATTCTCGTGACTGACAATCCACTGGCCTACGCTGCGCAGGGGCTGCGTCAGTTGAAAATCTGTGCTGCCTGTCGATAAGGAGGCAACCATATGGACTTGGTGTTTTGCCAGCAGGGTCGTGAGCTGATTGAAGTCTCTGGCTACGATGAAGCGTGCCTTAACACCCAGGCTGGCTGCAAAAAGACTGGCTAAATCGTAGTCAAAGCCGCTGATTGTCTCGTCATCTTGCTGATAAAAACCGGGTGCTTCACGCACAGCAATAACCAGCTCACCCATTTTTTCGGGGGGAGGCAGTGGTATCTTTAATTCAAACAGCGTACAACTGGCAAGCGTAAAAGAAATGAGGCAATACAGTAAATAGGGCAATTTTTGCAATCTGAGTCCTTCCTTTTCTCTCTCAGACCCTTCGCTTCACGGTTATAATCCCGCGTCGCGGAGAGGTGGCAGAGTGGTCGAATGTACCTGACTCGAA
>JAUSQB010000060.1 GCA_030652715.1 Rugosibacter sp. | reverse complement strand
GCGCGATAAAGCCGCGCAGCGCCGGTGACTTCTACGTTAGGCCCATCAACCATTAAGGAGAAAATATGCGAATCATTATTTCTGCAGCCGCCCTGCTCATGCTTTTCGGCTGCGCAACAAATTCCGGCATCGTTGACCTCGGAGGCGGCCAATACGTCTACGAGAAAGAGGACATGATGGCGTACAACGGAAGCTCAACGAAGGTCGAGATATTGAAAGAGGCGGCCGCGTTCTGTGCGAAGCAAGGAAAGCAAATGGTCGTGCAAAGCTCTAGCGCAAAGCCATACACACCCTACTCATCTTACGCTGGCGCAGAGGTTCAATTTAGCTGTAAATAAATTGCGCGTCTCGCCTAACACTGCATTCCACCCGACCGGCTACAGCGGGCTTCGCCCGCTTCCGCCGTCGGGTGAATTTGAACGTTGGGCCAAACATTAGCGTATGGAAAATCGTATGGTTAACTTCTCCGAAATCACCGATGAAGAACTTGTGGCTTATCACAGTCAGATAGTGGCTGAAATTCACAAGAGATTTAGCACCACACCAAAGTTCAAAGCAAATACTACAAATACCTTGCAAGGTAAATCAATTCTTCTCTGGTCCATTAATGACAAAGGAGAGGGTGAGCTACTAAAACGTGAAGTGCATCGGTTCGTTGGACACGAAGGTTATTGGGTGAAAGTTCACCGACACTATCGAAAACTTCACACCAAAGAAGAACTGGTAGCACTACTTAAACAAGATCATGAAAGCGGGCAACACCATTACGGCTTTTCTATCCGCCCTTTACACCCCTTTGTTTTCGGGGGGTATAGAAATGGCAAAGATGACTTGCTACCTTAGAAATCCGACCCACTATCAAACGCCTATGCCTAAGACTGATCCCTACCATCTAGTAGTTGTTGAAACCTTTTACCCAGAAAACACCAGCGGAAGGCACGGTTCCGTACATGTTCGTCCAGTTGCAGGGCAGCCCTTATTCCCCCCGCATCTGTTTGTCGAGTGCTCCAGATCTCTGGCGTGGAATAGGGTCAGACACGATACTCCATCCGTTGCACGCCGCGCGTGTGGCGGAAGTGACCTCGCTGTGGCAGCTGGTGGTGGCGTGATTCCCTTAAGCAAGGCACAGCGAAGCAGTTTTTGGATTGACGCCGTTTCACCAGCGCCGACTTTCTTCGTCTATGCTTACCTTCGCTCCCGACTAACGCTCCGGTGTGATAAGTGAGCTCAAGCGCTTTGAAGTAGCACTTGCTTCTTTCAGCAACGCCGCCCAATCTTCTGGTGGGTGACCATTGTCAAGCATCTTGCGAAACACGAGATACGCATCATCGCTGCTTTCATAGGCGCGTTTGCTGTCTTCGTCGTTGATCGATGCATAAACAATAATGCGGTCAGTGGCGTGATAGCGAAAGAACAGGCGGTATTGCTGATAGAACTTGGCGCGAAACCAGTGCTTGCGATGTGTGCCCAATGTGCTGCCTTGTCGGTATTCCGGTCGTGTCGGGTCGTCGGGTATCACTTCCAGCGCCAGCGTGGTGATCGCCGCCAGGCGTTTGGTGCTGTTCTTCTGGCGATAGGTTTTGGGGCCTTTGGCTTTGAGGTTCTCAACCTTGGCGATCAAGGTTTCCAGTTGGTGCAGAAACAAGGGGTGCGCAAAAAGACGCCAGCCATTAACAACGATGGCCTCATTGGCCTGCGTCATTCGTCGGCAGGGTCAAGCGGGGCATTGAGGTCAGCCTTCACGCCCTTGGTCAGGTTGCGCATGCGCTTGCTTAGGTCTTTATCAAGCGCAGCGATATGTTGTGGGTGTGCTTGAATATCTTGTGCCAGAAAATTCAGGAAGCTGTCCAGCGCTGGGTCATCAGCATCCTCTGCACGCTGCAGCATAACTGACCCGTCGCTTTGCACGAGATAGCGGATACGGTCACGCTTGCCAAGATTGAGTGCGCGTCGCACACCGTCGGGGACGGTGGTTTGGTAGCGATCAGTCAGGGTTGATTCAAGTTGCAGGGTGGCAGGCATGACGGCATCCTCATCCTTTGTGGTGCTGTTAGAGTCCAGTGATGGTAATGCAGATGCATTACCATGTCAAACTTCAAATAAAGCATGCCAGCTGGCAAGACGCGTTGCTGCTTCCGGCGTGTTTTCCGCCGGTGCCCAGGGTGCGCGTTCGGCTTCAGTCAGCGGATGATATGGTCCTGCTTTGGCCTCCAAAATGACGGTATCTGGCACGAGGGCGAACGAGGTGTGCCATGTGCCGGCGGGAATATCGGCGCCGAGGGCGGTGTTTTCGGCACTATTCGCCGTCCTGCCAGAGCCGATTTTTATTTGTTCAGTGACGTTTCCGGCTTCGTCGAATATCAGCAAGCCCATCAGCCCGCGCAGCACGACGAAGGTCTCATCCTTGCTCGGATCCAAATGCCGATGCGGAGCGATGTAGGAGTCGGTTTGCACGGCGTTGAGCAGGCGGTGCGCAAGCGCCGTGTCGCTGGTGTGCAGGTTAAGGTTTTTGCGCCGACGCGGGCTGGCGGCGGCGTCGGCGCACAGGGTGTCGAGCAGGGCGTTATCGATGCGGGTGAGCATATTTGTAGAGTTTAATTTTTGGGTTTAGTTGTAAAGAATCTTCACGTTTTCCGGCGTGAGCCATTCGCTCAGGCCGGTGATCAGGGTGTCGTCCAGCTGTACGCGCCAGGCGTCGGGCATGGGCAGTTCGGCGGTGGCTTCGCTGTTGGTATAGCGCAGGCGGATCGGGCAGGGGCCGGGACGGAAGGGAGCAAGCAGGGTTTGCAGGCGCTTGGCACTGGCAACGTCCGAGCCGCCGTTCATGGTGAGCTGCAGGCTGCGGGCAAAGCGGCCACGGGCCTCACTCAGCGTGAAGAGCTTTTCAACCGTGACGCGCAGGCCGCCGCTGTAATCGTCTTTTTGCACTTTGCCTTCGACCAGTAATAGCTCATCGTCCTTGATCTTGCTGCGTTCGGCTTCCCATAGTTCGTTAAACACGGTGACTTCGATTTGCGTGCTGCCATCGTCCAGCGTGACGATGGCCATTTTGCCGCGACGGGTCATCTGGGTGCGAGAGGCGGTTACAATCCCGGCGAGCAATACCGGGTCGCGCTGCGGTTCGACTTGCCCGAGACGCCGTTTCACGAACGCCGACAATTCGGCGGCATAGGCATGGTAAGGATGGCCAGAGAGGAAAAACCCCAGCGCCGCTTTTTCGTGCAGCAGCTGCTCCCGTTCAGTCCAGCGCGCGCTGGTGACGTAATGTGCGGTGGCTTGCGCGTCGCTGCTCTCCTGGGTGTCAAACAAACCGCTTTGCAGGGCGTTGCGCTCGGCTTGCTCGGCGGCGTCCAGCGCAATGCTGACAGAGGCGAGCAGTTTGGCACGGTGATTATCAATGCTGTCAAAGGCGCCTGCGCGGATGAGCGATTCGATCACGCGGCGGTTGACCACGCGCTTATCGAGCCGACGGCAAAAATCAAACAAATCGGTGAAGGGGCCGTCGGCTTCCCGCGCTTTCAAAATCACCGTGAGCGCGGCCTCGCCTGTGCCTTTGAGTGCGCCCAGGCCATAGCGGATGGTTTTGCTGTCAATGGGGCGAAAGCGCACGCCGCTGGCGTTAATGTCCGGCGGCAAAAAGACCAGGCCGTTGTCTGTCGCATCCTTGAAAAAGAACTGAATCTTGTCGGTGTTGGCCATTTCCGACGACAGCGTGGCGGCGGCGAATGCGGCCGGATGATGGCACTTGAGCCAGCCGGTGTGATACGCCACCAGCGAATAAGCGGCAGCGTGGGACTTGTTGAATCCGTAGCCCGCGAATTTTTCCATGACGTCGAAAATCTCGTTGGCCTGAACTTCGCCGATATGATTTTTGCCAGCACCCTCGACAAACACGGCGCGCTGCTCATCCATTTCCTCTTTTTTCTTTTTCCCCATCGCACGGCGCAAGAGGTCTGCGCCACCAAGGCTGTAGCCCGCCACGACCTGCGCGGTTTGCATCACCTGTTCTTGATACACCATGATGCCGTAGGTGGTGGATAACACGCGCTCCAGACTCGGATGAGGATAAATCACGCGCTCGCGGCCATGTTTGCGCGCCACAAAATTGGGAATGAAATCCATAGGCCCCGGGCGATAGAGGGCATTGAGCGCGATCAAATCTTCTAGCCGGTCAGGCTTGGCTTGCACCAGCGTTTCTTTCATGCCGCCGGATTCAAACTGGAATACCGAGGTGGTGTTCGCGCTTTTGAAAATCGTGTCGTAGGTTTCGCGATCATCCAGCGGCAGGGTTTCCAGATTGATATCGACGCCTTCGACTTCTTTTGCCAGCCGCACGGCTTCGTCGAGGTTGGTCAGCGTGCGCAAACCCAGAAAGTCAAATTTAACTAGCCCAGCTTTTTCTACATCGTCCTTGTCGAATTGCGAAATGACCGAGTCGGTGCCTGCAGCGGCATACAGCGGGCAAAAGTCGGTGAGCTTGCCCGGCGCAATCAACACGCCACCGGCATGCATGCCCACATTGCGCGTGAGGCCTTCGAGCTTGATGGCCAAAGACCACAACTCGGCAATTTCTTCTTCGCTGTCGATGCGCTGGCGTATCAGCGGCTCTTTATCCAGCGCATCTTTGAGGTTGATGCCGAGTTCATTCGGGATGAGCTTGGCAAACTGATCGACAAAATTAAAACCCAGATCAAGCACGCGGCCGACATCGCGAATCACGGCCTTTGCCGCGAGGGTGCCGAAAGTGGCAATTTGCGATACCGCATGCGCGCCGTATTTTTTCTTCACATAATCAATGACCCGGTCGCGGCCTTCCTGGCAAAAGTCGATGTCAAAGTCAGGCATCGAGACGCGTTCAGGGTTCAGGAAGCGCTCAAACAGCAGCTCATAACGCAGCGGGTCAAGATCGGTAATCCCGAGGCTGTAAGCCACCAGCGAGCCCGCGCCGGAGCCGCGGCCCGGGCCCACCGGCACGCCGTTGTTTTTCGCCCAGTTGATGAAGTCGGCAACGATCAAAAAATAGCCGGGAAAGCCCATCTG
>JAUSQB010000057.1 GCA_030652715.1 Rugosibacter sp. | reverse complement strand
ACCAGCCGCACCACCGGGCTGGTGTCCTCGCTGATGCTTTTGAGCGAGATGTCCTCAGCCCCCTCGCCATGATGTACCGACGGCTGCATGGCGACGATGCCGTCCATGGCGCGCAGCGTTTCCTCGTGGCGAGCAAGATAGGCGGCAATGTCGCCGCGACTGGCCAGGCGAATATCCAGCCGGGTACGTACTCGCTCTTCGATCCAGCCACGCAGCGCGACGTTGAAAGGGTCCGCAAGCAGCATGACGAGCGTGCCGGGGTTTTCCTCCTGATTTGTCTGCTGCGGCGAGGCGTCGCGAAATAACAGACACTCGCGTTGCAACGCCTCGCCATAGGACAGCAAGTCAAAGGCCGGTTCCATCGCATACATCTCGTCCATGCCGGTAATGCGCATATGCACCGTCGCAGCGAGCCGTGCGGTAAATATTTCGGCGGACGTTCCGCATTCTTCTGCCAAGGCTTCAATCAGACGATAGCCGCGTGCCTTGACCAAGGCACGGGCAGCATCAATCTCCTCCGGCGAAAACGGCGTGGCAAAGCTATCGTGCTCGCTATCGTGTTCATACGGGCTATTCATCGGATGCTCTCGGTCAATTGAAAGATCGGCAGATACATGAGGACGACGATGACACCGATCATCAAACCCATCAGCAGCATCAGCAGCGGGCCGAACAGGCGCGTCGCCCATTCTGCCCAGCGCGCCATTTCCTCATCGTGGAAAGCTGCAATGCGTTCCATCATTTCGCCCATGTTGCCGGCACGCTCGCCCACCCGCAGCATGCGCAGGGCAACTGCCGTGGTCAGCCCGCTCGCCTCGAAAGCCTGCGAGATCGTGTTTCCCTCACGGATGCTCTTCGTAGCGCTTGCCAGACGCGCCTGCAATGCGACGGAAAGCAGTCCGGTAACCATGTCCAGCGCCGGTACGACGGCAATACCGCCGAGCAGCAGCATGCCGAGCGTGCGGTACATCCGCGTCAGTTGAAACACACGCATGCGCTCTCCCACCGCCGGAATACGCCACATCAGGCGGCCCAGCCGATGTCCCGCCATGCGCCGGACATCGCCATGCGTGACAACTGCCACCAGTGCTGCTATCAGACCAAGCAGCAGCGGCCAGTATTGCTCTACCGCCAGCCCCCAATGCAGCAAAAGACGCGAGAGGAGCGGCAAATCGCCGCCCATGTCTTCGTAAATATGGGAAAAGCGCGGCACGACGTAGCCCATCAGAAAAAGGATGACGAGGCCGCCGACGGCAACCAGCAGTGCCGGATAGATCGCTGCGCTGACGAGCCGCCCGCGCAGCGTCTCAAGCTGGGAAGCATAGGCAATGTAGCGGCTGAGCGCTTCGCTAAGGCCACTGGTACGTTCGCTGGCACGGATCGTCGCCGCATAGAGCGGAGGGAAAGCTTGCGATGCATCCTCCAGCGTGGCGGAAAACGGTTTCCCCTCGCGCAGACCATCAATGATGCGCTGTAGCGTGGCACGCACGGCAGGCCGATGCTCCTTCTCGGTCAGGGTTTCGATGGCCTCGACGATAGAAATACCCGAATTAAGCAATGAGAGTAATTCCTGGCTGAATAACAACAACGGAAAGCGCGCAGTGCTGGGGGCCTGCAAACGCCCAAGCAGCGGCGCACGCGCAACCGACAGCACGGCATAGCCTTGCGCGGTAGCCTGGCGTTGCGCATCGGCAGCATCAACGGCTTCCAGCAAGGTGATGCTAACGCCCGTATCCGCTTTCAGTGTCTTGACCCGATATTGCATCGTGGTCACCAGTTGGTAATGTCTTCTGCCTCGCCAGTGCCACCCGGCTGACCATCCTTGCCATAAGAGAACAGATCGTATTCGCCATGCTCGCCCGGATGATTGTAGAGGTAGGCATGCGTCCAGGGATCCATCGGTATCGCCTTCTTGAGATAGGGGCCCGACCATTTTGTTTCGCCTGCCGGACGCTCATTCAACGCGGCCAATCCTTGTTCGGTTGTTGGATAGCGGCCAACATCAAGGCGGTATTGATCAAGCGCTTTGTCCAGCGCATCAATCTGGGCACGCGCCGTTTTTGTTTCCGACTTGCCGATCTGCGCGAAAAACTTGGGGCCGACAAAACTGGCCAGCATGCCTATGATCACCATGACCACCAGCAGTTCGAGCAGGGTGAAGCCGGAAACACGTGCAGGAAAGCGTATAGCAGATGGGAAGTTCATTGTCATATAGGGTGATTTCCATTTCCTCGCCGTCAATCTGTCTGCCAACGCTGGCGGCGGACCAACCTCAAGTACGGTGCTTGAGTCTATTCATGCTTTGTTACAAAGAGGTTAATGAGCCACACCGGATGAAGCCGAGCCCTGGCTTATGGTCTTGATCCATCCTGCTGACTGACGCCAGACGAAGGTGCAGCTGCGGGCCTGGCCGATATTGCCTGCGGTATCAGGGTGATGCTTGGAACGCCGTATCACCATCCGCAGCGGCGAGGAGACCTGCCCGCGAAGCGGAGTCCCAGGTCTGCAAAGCTGACCTGCCCGCGAAGCGGAATCTGACCGAAGGGAATGTGACCGAAGGGAATGTGACCGAAGGAAATGCAAGGCCAAAGCTCAGTTCTGCAAAGCTGAGCGTACTTTGCTCGACCGCCCTGCTGCGCAGGGGGTTCATCAGCGCCGACTTTTGCGCTGCCTGTTGGCTATATTCAACCGCGAGGCCGTTAATTTAGCGGGCGACCAGCAAGTCGCCCGCTACTTACAGGCCTACAGCCCCAGATCGCGTACCGGGTCTACCGCATTCGCCGTCAGCCCCTTGAGCATGACCAGCGGACGAAACGCAGCGGAACCGGAGAAACCGTCGGGATCAATCTGCACGCTGACGCCACCACTGACATTGACGACGCGCACGTGGCCATTGGCAAGCGCCGTGTCCGGGCCGATGCCCAGGCTGGCGAGCAATGCGGACAGGCCGAGGCGGTCGGCACTCGGCGCAAAGTCGGTGATGGTGTCGCCAGC
>JAUSQB010000049.1 GCA_030652715.1 Rugosibacter sp. | reverse complement strand
TGCCGTCGACGGCGATGCGGTAATCCATGCCAATGCCGCGCGGGCGCGGGTCGGGTATGGCGTCTGTCGGGGGGATGGCGTGGAGAAAGGCGATGCGGTCATGCGCCGAGGCGATGCTGTTTTTTTCTGCGGTGGGTGCCGTATCACCAGCGCCGACTTTTGTATGCAGTTTTGCATGATAGGTCTCCGCGTGGCGGCGCAGCGTATCACCGAAGTTGTGCGCCAGGGCTAGGCTGGAGAATTCCACCAGCGCGGCATCGCCGTCGTCGCGGATGATGGCCAGCAATTCGCCGCTGCGCAGAATGATCTCGTCATGGCCGTCATTGTCGATGTCGCGGCATGCGAGTGAGGGGGAAGAAGCCAGGCGTTCGAGATCGGCTTCCAGTGCCAGCAGGTTGTGCCACACCGCACGACGCAGGTGCGGCAGATACAGGCCGCCGAACAGGCCGTGCCAGTAGGCGTCGTTGGCCTGGGCGCGGTGCAGGCGTTCTTGCATGGCTGCCGTGCGTTGCGCTGCAGGCAGCGTGGCCAGACGTTGCGAAACATCCAGCATGCGCTTGTGCATCCAGTTGGCTTCCGGGTAGCGCGACATGAAATTGCGCCAGATGCCGCCGCGCAAAAAGGCTTTGTGCGCTTCAAATCGGCCTGCCGCCTTTTCCGTATCGACTAGTGCGCGATACACGCTGGCGCGCGGCACGGGCAGCGTCCATTCGTTCATCTCGATGTAGGAGGTAGTCGGCAGATAGACGATGCCGCAGGTTTTTTCGCGCGCGTGATAGTCGGCATAGGTGTCGGTGCGGATCAGCGGGGACGCCAGCACGCCTTCAACAAACTGCGTCAGCCAGCCTTTTTCATATACCCACGCGTAGGTTTCGGGCCAGATGCCAAATTTTTCGATGTCGTCGAAATAGATGGCGGCGCGACGCCCTTGCCGCGCCAGGTCTTCGAGCCAGGCTACCGCCTCGGCAGCGGGAGAGAAGGGCAGCCGGTAACGCGCGGCCTCATTGATGGGAAATAAATCCAGCCGCTGGCCATTGTCTTCCGTGGTGTAAAAACTGTCGAGTTTTTTGGCGTCTGCTCCGGCGCACAGAAAATGATAATCATCGACCGCCACATAACGAATGCCGGTCTCAGCCAGCGCAGGCACCACGGAGGATTCCCAGACCCGCTCGGTAAGCCAGACGCCTTTTGGGCGCACACCGAAATGACGGGCTATCTTGTCCGACAGTGTGTTGATCTGCGTCATCCGGTCGCGGTGCGGGATGGCCGCCAATACCGGTTCGCAATCGCCGGAGCCGAACCATTCGACTTGGCCGCGCCGGGTCATGGCCGCCAGCCGCGCCATGTCGGCGGGAAAATGCGCCAGCAGATAATCGAGCAGCCAGCCCGAGAAATGCACGCTGAAGCGGAACGCCGGGTAGCATTCCATGACGCGCAGGAACATGCCATAACTGCGCAGATGCGCATCATTAATGACAGCCGGAAAGTTGCCCACCGGTTGATGGGCATGAACACCGAACAGAAGTGTGATGGGCATGGCGGATTTTCAGGCAGACGATTCGGTTGCACGCCGCATCGAGCCACCGGAGGCCAAGCTTGATCCGGCAGAAATCGGCACCTCAAGCTGGGCCGGTGGTTCCAGTTGCAACAGATGGTAAAGGCGGACAAGATTATGGCGGAATAGCTGATCGAAACTGGCGACGCTGGCGGCCGGGTTGTAGTCACCGAACCACCAGAACCAGTCC
>JAUSQB010000044.1 GCA_030652715.1 Rugosibacter sp. | reverse complement strand
GTCGAGTAACCGAACATTTCCGCCAGAGGAACTTCAGCTTTAATCAGCTTAATGCCTCCAACTTGATCTTCCATACCCAAAACAATTCCGCGACGTCCCGATAAATCACCCATCAAATTACCCATATAGTCTTCAGGAGTTTCAACCTCTACCGCCATCATGGGCTCAAGCAGAACAGGACTAGCTTTCCGCATAGCATCCTTAAAGGCCATTGAAGCCGCCATCTTGAAGGCGTTTTCATTGGAGTCGACATCATGATAAGAACCATCAAAAAGAGTTACCTTGACGTCAACTACAGGGAAGCCAGCCAATACGCCATTAGGCAGCGTCTCAAGAAGACCCTTTTCAACTGCCGGGATAAACTCCCGAGGCACAGTCCCTCCCTTGATAGAGTCAATAAATTCAAATCCCTTACCAGTTTCGTTTGGCTCTAGCTTTATCCAAACATGCCCGTATTGACCACGACCACCCGATTGTTTAACAAATTTACCCTCTTGCTCAACAGCCTTGCGAATAGCCTCTCGATAAGCTACCTGAGGAGCACCTACATTCGCCTCAACACCGAATTCTCGCCGCATACGATCAACAAGGATTTCGAGATGCAACTCACCCATACCTGAGATGATGGTCTGCCCAGACTCTTCATCAGTTCTAACTCGGAAAGAGGGGTCTTCTTGTGCCAACCGGTTTAACGCAATACCCATTTTTTCTTGATCAGCTTTGGTCTTTGGCTCAACCGCAACGTGGATTACCGGCTCAGGAAATACCATCCGCTCCAAAATGATGACCTTATCCGGATCACTGATAGTGTCTCCAGTCGTCGCCTCTTTCAAGCCAACAGCTGCTGCAATATCCCCCGCAAAAACCTCCTTAATTTCCTCTCGCTGATTTGCATGCATCTGAAGAATACGACCTAAGCGCTCTTTACGACCCTTAATCGGGTTGTAAATAGTATCACCCGTCTTGATAACCCCAGAGTACACACGGAAAAAAGTAAGCTGCCCGACATAAGGGTCAGTCATAATCTTGAAAGCCAGCGCTGAAAACGGCTCGGCATCCGAAGGCTTTCGCTCCCCCTCTTGCTCATTTTCAAGAATACCCTTGACCGGCAAAACATCTGTTGGCGCCGGCAAGTACTCAATCACCGCATCCAACATTGCCTGCACACCTTTATTCTTGAAGGCCGATCCGCATAGCATAGGCACAATTTCAGCACTTAATGTACGCAAACGCAGACCGCGCTTGACCTCCTCCTCACTCAAATCACCAGACTCGAGATATGCATTCATTAACTCTTCGGAGGCCTCTGCAGCTGCTTCCAGCATCTTTTCACGCCAGATGCCCGCCGTAGCCTTCAGATCATCAGGAATATCGCCATACTCAAACTTCGTCCCCTGGCTTGCATCATCCCAAATAATGGCCTTCATCTTAACCAGATCAACGACACCCTCAAACTTCTCCTCTGCGCCTATCGGTATCTGAAGTGGAATTGGATTCGCCTTCAAACGCAAACGCATCTGATCATGCACCTTGAAAAAGTCAGCACCCTGACGATCCATTTTATTAACAAAAGCAAGGCGCGGCACATGATAGCGATTAGCTTGACGCCAAACTGTTTCTGACTGAGGCTGAACACCACCTACCGCACAGTAAACCATGCAGGCCCCATCCAAAACCCGCATTGAACGCTCAACCTCGATAGTAAAATCCACATGCCCCGGAGTATCAATAATATTTATTCGATGCTCCTGGAAGCCTCCTCCCATACCCCGCCAAAAACAGGTTGTTGCAGCAGAGGTAATGGTAATACCACGCTCCTGCTCCTGCTCCATCCAGTCCATGGTAGCAGCACCATCATGAACCTCACCGATTTTGTGGTTAATCCCCGTATAAAACAGGATGCGTTCAGTTGTAGTAGTCTTTCCAGCATCAATATGTGCCGAAATACCGATATTACGATAGCGCTCAATGGGAGTCTTACGTGCCACTTGGTTTACCTACCTTATTCAAATAAGCCGAATACATCGCCATCAGGGCTAATGTAATTCGGAAATAAATCAAACCCCTACACCCCGCAAGATGGGATTAAGACGTCACTTAAATTCTTAAAACCGGAAATGCGAGAAGGCTTTGTTCGCCTCCGCCATACGATGAACCTCTTCACGCTTTTTCATAGCAGCCCCGCGCCCTTCAGATGCCTCCAACAACTCAGCCGCCAAGCGCTGACCCATTGATTTTTCAGAGCGCTTTCGTGCCGCCTCACGAAGCCAGCGCATTGACAACGCAACCCTGCGTGAAGGACGAACCTCTACCGGAACTTGATAGTTCGCACCACCCACGCGGCGACTTTTAACCTCCACAATGGGCTTGACATTATTCAGAGCTAACGAAAAAATCTCCAAGGGGTCTTTCCCACTCTTAGCGTGTATTTGAGCAAAAGCACCATAGATAATTCGCTCAGCAACCGACTTCTTGCCGCTCGACATCAACACGTTGACGAATTTTGACAGATCAATGCTTCCGAACTTTGGGTCGGGCAGAATGTCACGCTTAGGAACTTCACGACGACGAGGCATATATTTTCCTTAATGTTTCAATCAAGCAGCCTTAGGCCGTTTGGCGCCATATTTTGAACGGCTTTGTTTACGATCCTTGACGCCCTGCGTATCAAGACTGCCACGAACAATGTGATAGCGAACACCCGGCAGATCCTTCACCCTACCACCACGAATCAAAACCACCGAATGCTCTTGCAAATTGTGGCCCTCGCCACCAATATACGAGATAACCTCAAAACCATTTGTCAGACGCACTTTGGCAACTTTACGTAGAGCAGAGTTTGGCTTTTTTGGTGTCGTAGTGTAAACACGCGTACAAACCCCGCGCCTAGCCGGGCTATTCGCCAGTGCCGGAACCTTGCTTTTTGTTTTTTGTGCTTGCCGAGGCTTTCGTACAAGCTGATTAATCGTAGGCATATTTATTTCCTGAACGTAGTGCAAAACACTACAAATTATTGCAAAAATAACTCTCGCCAAAGGCAAAGAGGGTGGATTATATGGAACTCACTCCAGAGCGTCAACTAACTTGCCATTAATCGACAGCAGCAGATGCCGATGACAAATCAAATAGATTCTGTGCTTCAGATGCATCGGCTGAAAGCTTGAGATGTCTCCTGCGATGGTACGCCAAACCTGTACCGGCAGGTATCAGTCTGCCAACAATGACATTTTCTTTAAGCCCACGCAACTCATCACGTTTACCCATTATGGCTGCTTCAGTCAAGACCCTTGTCGTTTCCTGGAAAGAAGCTGCAGAAATAAACGAGTTGGTTGACAAGCTTGCCTTGGTAATGCCCAAGAGCACAAATTCATAGCTTGCTGGAGCCTTACCCTCTGAGATCAAACGATCATTCTCATCCAAAACCTCATCACACTCAACCTGCTCTTCTTTTATGAAACGTGAGTCACCTGTGCTTGTGATGACGACTCTACGTAGCATTTGACGAACAATGACTTCAATGTGTTTATCATTGATTTTGACACCCTGAAGTCGGTACACGTCCTGCACTTC
>JAUSQB010000035.1 GCA_030652715.1 Rugosibacter sp. | reverse complement strand
CGCCGTCGCCCATAACGAGCTCTACCGCAAACTCATCAGGGGCTACATGGTGAGGCACAAGGTCAAGCCTGGCATTACTGGCTGGGCGCAGGTAAACGGCTACCGTGGCGAAACCGACACGGTAGACAAGATGCAAAAGCGCATCGAGTACGACCTGGAGTATCTGCGCCACTGGTCGCTTGGACTCGACTTGTGGATCATCATGAAGACTGTTCTCATCGTCGTGCGTGACCGGCATGCGTATTGATCTGGCAAATTGGGGCCGCTTGATGAGCATCATCGCGGCAGCGCTGCTGGTTATTTCCTTGTTTGTCTCCGCACCCTCGACCGGCGGCCTGTTCGTTCCGCCTTGGGACAAGCTGGCCCACTTCGTTTTCTACGGCACCATCGCTTTTCTTCTTGCCATGGGTTTGGGCCGCTCTCGTCTGCTGGCCGTCCTGCTGCTCACCGGTTCAATCGGCATTGCGGATGAAGCCTATCAGGCAATACTTCCCGGAAGACAAGCTGATATCGGGGATATGCTCATGGACTTTGCCGCAGCCTTGGTTGTCACACAGGTCGCGCGGTTCGCAATGGCCTGTCCAAGCCAGAAAATTACCTGAAAAAACCTCGTGTGCAAACAACAGCTCAGGATAAGGCTTCCAGCAACAATGAGGCGGGTTGAACTTGCGGTACACCGCGATAATCCACCAGCCAGGCCACGAAATCATCTGCGGGCAATGGTTTCAAATAGTGATACCCCTGCGCTTCGGTGCAATGACACATTTTCAACACCGCCAGCTCGGCCTCCGTCTCAATGCCCTCGGCAACAACCTCAAGCGACAAGCTCTGCGCCAGCGCAATGATCGCGCGGACGATCGCTTCGTTAACCGACATGCTCTCGATATTCCGGATGAACGACTGATCAATCTTCAGACAGTCGATAGGAAACCGTCGCAGATAGCTCAGACTCGAAAAACCGGTGCCAAAATCATCAATCGCCAGCATCACGCCAACCTTCTTCAACTCCTCAAGCGTACTCAAAACCAGGGTGCTATGGTGCATGACTATGCTTTCCGTAAGTTCGAGCTCGATGAGGCTGGGATCAACCCCAATCTCATGGATTATCGTCTTCACGATGCCGCAGAAATCAACCTGATGAAACTGGATGGCAGAGACATTCACGGCCATGCGCATCAGCGGCAGACCGGCGTCGCCCCATGCCTTGATTTGTCGGCACGCATTGCGCAGCACCCAATTGCCGATGGGAACAATCAGCCCGCTATCTTCTGCGATCTGAATGAAATGTGCTGGCGAGAGCAGGCCACGCTTCGGGTGTTGCCAGCGGATCAGCGCCTCGACACCAATCACCTGTCCCGTAACGAGGTTGACCTGTGGCTGATAGAACAGCACAAATTCATCGTTATCTATGGCGCTTCTTAAATCCGTCTCGAGCGACATGCGCTCAAATGAATACATGGAAAAGCCCGGCTCATAAACCCTGTAATCGTTTCTGCCATTCCTTTTTGCTTCGTACATTGCCGCATCCGCTTTAGTCAGCAGACTTCCGATATTGTCATCATCCTTCGAGTGGATCGCAATGCCAAGGCTCGCGGTAATGAACAGTTCATGTCCCATGATAGTAAAAGGGCGCTGCAGCGAATCGATGATTCTGCGAGCAATAACATCGGCATCGATGGGATCCTTCAATCCATCCAGCAGGATGGCAAACTCGTCGCCGCCAAGCCGGGCCACCGTATCGCAATCTCTGGCGCTACTTTGCAGCCTTTGGGCCACAGCGCACAGCAAGAGATCGCCGACGCTGTGGCCCAAAGAGTCATTCACCTGCTTGAAGCGATCCAGATCGACAAACATCAGCCCGACCTGGGTACGCTGACGCGCCGCTTCGCGGCATGCCTGGGTCAGCCGGTCAGAGAACAACATTCGATTCGGCACTCCGGTCAATTGATCGTAATGAGCAAGATAGTAAAGCTCAGCCTGCTTGTGCTGGGTGATTTCATTAAGCAGGCTATGGCCGTTGGCAACGCCGGCATAGTAACCATCTTCCGTGACGATAAAACCGCTGACCATGTGCTGCATACCCTTGTCGATGATGATCCGGGCCACATCGTCAGTGCTTGTGGAGACATCGACGATGATCGGCATCTGATTCATTATCAAATCATTGGTAATGAATTGCAGTATGGTCTTTTTGCCATGTAGCTCCCGGGTGAATGGCCGACCGAAGAACTCGACAAATGCTTGACGCTCAACCAAAGCAATAGGCACGCCTTCTGAGTTCGTCACCGGCAGCGCATAAAGCTTATCGTTCTGAAAAAACAGTTCGAGAACTGTCAGACACGATGTGTTCATAGCAACCGGAGTGATATATTGACGAACCTTGACAACAGAAGGGCTTTCTGGTTTTCCACTCTCAGACGGGTAGAGAAATTGGGTCATTGATCTATCGTATCCAGGTTTGTTTAATCGAAGAATTACCAAAACTGCCAGCTTCCGGTCTGCACCACCCAGAGGCCAAGCAGCAGGTTAGTCACGGCATGCGCCGCGATGGGCGGCCACAGGCTGCCGCTGCGCATATACAGCCAGCCGTACGCCAGCCCGGCGAGCAGCCCGGCGAACCAGAGGTCGTGCTCCACGCCGAACAGCAGCGAACTGATCACAAGTGCACGCAAGCTGACCATCACCGGTGCCAGTTGCAGGAAATCGCTGCGGTCGATCCAGCGCAAAATAAAGGAGCGCCAGAAAAGCTCTTCCATGATCGGCACTACGGCGGCGGCACCAAAAATGCGCACCGCGATCAGCGTCCAGTCGAGCGTACCGTCAGCATGCGTGGGTTCAAAACCCTGCGTTTCACCCAGCGTTTCGCCCAGCGTAGCCCAAGGCAGATCAAGGTTGATCCAGGCGATGAAAACGGCGATGCCGACGCCCGCCGCCAGTGCCCAGTCGCGTACCCGCACCGCAACCCCCGCAAACAGTTCGACATAGCTGCGCGAAAAAACTGCCAGTGCAGTCATCACCGCGCCGATCTGCACAGCATAGAACCAGCGCGAATCCCAGCCGGGAAGCATCTTCTGCACCAGCGGCGCCAGGGCGAGCAAGACGATGTACAGCGCAAAGGGAACAATGCGTGCAGTGGCAGGAGAACGCAGCAACCCCATCACAGACGCAGCCGCTGACGCAGCTTCAAGCTTGCTAGGCAGCATGGAAATTACCGTGAATAAAGTGATGCAAAGCGGTATCTTTGAAGCCGACCGCAGGGAATATTTGCACCTTTGAATCCGACCGCAGGAAGTGCAGAGCCGTCTCTGGACGCTGCTGGGCAAGGCGATCCCCGGACAACGGAACGGCGCAGGCGATACGCCTCACCTGCTGCCTAATGTGACGCTTGATCCATTTTTTTCTCATCCAGCTTCTGCTCATCCAGTTTTTCACGGTAATCCTCCATGAGATTCTCGATTTCGACGCGCTTCAATTGCGTGAAGGGATCGGCCTGGAGCAGCGCAGCGCCGCACCCCTTCTTCTCGTACTTGTCCAGCAGATCTACACCGTAACCATGCAGCTTTGCGTTCTTCGCCTCGCAGGCAGCAAGCGCCTGCGTCTTCTGCTTCAAATCGGCCTCCAGCTGCCGTCCCGCCAGCGCCGACTT
>JAUSQB010000020.1 GCA_030652715.1 Rugosibacter sp. | reverse complement strand
CTCGATCATCAATTCAGCAACTTCACGTTGCAAGTCTTCAGTACTAGAGACAGTAAGTTTCTGGTTATCTTGCATGGTATTTATAGAAGTGTATTGAGCCAGAAGCAGTAAAGCGATAAACGATCCATCACCTGTATATTTGACCTGCTGTAACTGGATTGCTTAGTAAATTGGACAGCGAATTCGAGGTTGAAGTGTAACAGCGTTACAACGGGAGTGTTGCTGCTTCATGAAGACCTCGCGGGGTGTTTTCCTTCAAGGTGTATGGGATTTGCCTGTTTGGGCTGAAGCGCTTCGTCGTGTTGCAGGTACGGTAGCCGGGTGAGATTTTTGCGCCCCTAAAAATTGGCGTACCCGCTCCATCCACGGCTCGGTGTGGCGGCGAATTTCTGCGTCATCTTCGAGAATTTGTTGAATGAGACCTTGCTTGTGCAATAACTCAGGTGTGCTGAGCGCCAGGCTGGCATCACTGGCGATCAACTCATTGCGTAGCGCTGCCACGCGGCATTCGAGCTCGACTAGGCGATCCCAGTTGTTGGCTTGCGCCGCATTGACCATGCGCTGAGACAAAGTGCTGATTTCTTCGTAAAGTTTGATTTGTGTCTTCATAGTGCAAATGGTAGCGGTATGAAGTACCATTTATTGCGAGAAACTGCGGCGGGATCGCTAGCTATTTCTTTAGGAAAATTTCTTAACACCATGATTTTATGTGGAAGTATTTTTAATGGGCGTCTTATCCTGCTGTATGTCAGGTATTGAGAGGGTATGCTTTAAGAGGCCGCGCGGTACTTTTCAAAAAGTAGCAGGAGTTGCAAAACATGAGTAAAGCGTTTGTCAGGGAGTCGTTAGCAGGGGAGCCAGCCAGCGAGGGCGAAGAGGATGACGAGGAAGGCGCGGGCGTTGCCAGGTTGCCAGTCGGCACCAAAAACTACATGACGGTAGATGGCTATGCCACTTTGCGCGCCGAGTTTGAGCAACTGGTGAAAGTGGAGCGGCCAAGCATAGTGCAGGTGGTGTCGTGGGCGGCAGGCAATGGCGATCGCTCGGAAAACGGCGACTATATTTACGGCAAAAAACGCTTGCGCGAGATTGACCGGCGTATCCGTTTTCTAAGCAAGCGCCTGGATTCCGCCGTGGTGGTCAATCCTGCCGCGCAGGACAATCGCGAGCAGGTATTTTTTGCAGCGACGGTGGTAGTCTGTGATGAGGAGGGTTGCGAGGCGACGTACAAGATTGTGGGCATTGATGAGGCCAGCCCCGGTGCGGGCCTGATTAGCTGGATTTCACCGCTGGCGCGCGCCTTGCTCAAGGCACGCGAAGGCGATGCAGTCCGCTTTGACAGCCCGGGCGGTGCGCGCGAGCTGGAAGTGATCGAGATTCGCTACGAGTAAGTTTCCTGCGAACAGGGTTTAAGCGCTTAATTGGCTCGTCGAATCGCGTGATTGACCCACAGCACAAGGCCGAACAGGATCATCGCGCCGGCTTGATGCGCTGCGGCCAGCGGCACGGGCACGCGCAGCAGCAAGGTGCTGATGCCCAAGCCAACTTGTACCCCCAGCCACACCAACAGCAGCGTAGCAACAGGGCGGGCAGAGGGTGACTCGCGTCGGACACGCCAGACAAGCCACGGAACAAGCCCCAGCAATAGCCAGGCAATCAGGCGGTGGTTAAATTGCACGGTGGCCATATTGCTGAAAAAGTTGAGCCAGAGGGGTTCTAGCATGAAGGATTCAGGGGGCAGAAAATGGCCGTTCATCAAGGGAAAGGTGTTGTAAGCCAGACCCGCATGAATGCCGGCGACCAGCGCACCGGAGAGCACCATGCTGAAAACCAGCACAGTGAGTGCGGACCCTAGATGCTGTGTGAAGCTTGTAGCAGCATGGGAATGCACACCAGATCGCGCCTGACGCGACTGCAACAGGCCCAGTGCCGTCCATAACATTAACCCGAAAATGAGGAATGCCAGCCCCAAATGCGCAGCCAGCCGGTATTGCGACACACGCGGGTTATCTACCAAGCCGCTTTGCACCATGTACCAGCCCATCGCGCCTTGCAGCCCGCCAAGGACGAAAAACCCCAACACCTTCCACGCTAACCGCCCGCGCAACTGGCCGCAGACAAGAAACCAGACATAGGGCACAAAAAAGACCAGCCCGATCATCCGACCTGAGAGCCGGTGCGCCCATTCCCACCAGAAAATGAACTCAAAGCCCGCGAGTGTCATGTCGTGATTGCGCAGACGAAACTCTGGCGTGAGCTGGTATTTGGCAAATAGTTCTTGCCAGTGTGCTTCGGTCAAGGGAGGTAACGCGCCGATCAACGGTTGCCATTCAACGATGGAGAGTCCTGAATGCGTGAGCCGCGTCACGCCGCCAATGATAAGCGTGGCGAAAACCATGGCGCAACAAACGAGCAACCAGATGGCAACAGCGCGTGGGGCTGTGCTTTCGTTCATGATTTTGTTAGTGAGGCTGGGTGACGGCATCATGTGTTCTCCGCAGCGATCCAATGGCCTGATGTTCCGCCGGATTTTTCCAGCAGGAGAATCTCTTCAATCACCATGCCACGATCGACAGCCTTGCACATGTCATAAATGGTGAGTAGTCCCACCGAGGCAGCCGTGAGCGCTTCCATTTCTACGCCCGTGCGGCCCACTGTTTCAGCAGTGACTTCAATGGTGATGCGGCTGGCGGCTGTATCAAGCGCAAAGCTGACATCCACACGGGTGAGCGCAATCGGGTGGCACAGGGGGATCAAATCCGGCGTGCGTTTGCTGCCCTGGATAGCGGCAATGCGCGCAATGCCGAGCAC
>JAUSQB010000106.1 GCA_030652715.1 Rugosibacter sp. | reverse complement strand
GGCGATTGGCCTGAGATTCGCCAGCAACAGCGTCCTTCAGATGGCCTTCGGTTTTTGAGCCTTTGAGTTGCATGATGTGTCTCCTTTGCAAGGTATAGGATGTGACGTTTAATGCATGTATGTGCCTTAAACCAAGTTGCGTATTAGCCATGGCTATTACGCAACTTGTCCCTACTTTAGCCGTCTTGCGGGAAAATCTCTAATTGATTTTATTGGGAGCGGCGATAGGCAGCGGCTATTGTCAGCAATACGCTGCTGTAATGCGGGCCGCGTTGTGAATGTTGTGGCGTGTTTCAGGATACGGGCTGTGTCCCGGGAAGCTGGCAATCCAGCAAAGCCGCCCGCGTGACCTCAATAGCCTGATGACGCGGGAAGCTCGCGCGCCACACCAGGCCTACGCGCCGCATAGGCGTTGGCTTGGTGAATGGCCGCACGCGCAGCAGCGGATCGTCCTTGGCTAGCGTATCGACGCTGCTCGCCGGCATCACTGTCACGCCCACGCCGGAAGCCACCATGTGGCGGATGGTTTCCAGCGAGGAAGATTCCAGCACTTGCGGTGATTGGCCATGATTCGCAAGTGCACACAAATCGAGCACCTGGTCACGAAAGCAGTTGCCAGGGCCGAGCATGAGCAAGGGTTCTTCCAGCAACTGGGTAGTTGAAAGCGCTTTTTGTTTTACCCACGGATGCGCAACAGGCAAGAGCAGGCGAAAGGGTTCGTCATACAAGGGTTGCGTGACGATGCCGGGCTCATTGATTGGCAGGGCGAGCACCAAGACATCCAGCTCGAAATTCTTGAGTTTTTCGACCAGTACTTCGGTATAGCCCTCGGCAATGATGAGCGGCATTTTCGGCGCACGTTGTTTTAGTCTGGGCACAAGCGCTGGTAGCAACCAGGGGCCGATGGTGTAGATCACCCCTAGCCGTAGCGGCCCTGCCAGCGGGTCGCGTCCGGCGGCGGCAATTTCGCTCACGCGGGCGGCTTCGCTCAATACACGCTCGGCTTGTGCGACGACTTGTGCTCCTATTGTCGTGGGGCGGACATCACCACTGTTGCGTTCAAACAGAACGATGCCCAGCGAGTCTTCAAGCTTTTTAACTGCTACCGATAGCGTCGGCTGGGCCACATGACATTTTTCCGCCGCGCGGCCAAAGTGGCTTTCGCGGGCGAGGGCAACGATGTAGCGGAGTTCGGTCAGCGTCATTCGTCTTGGACTGCCTGGCTTTTAGGCTGAGTCGCCAGGGGGAAGCCTGCAAATGGCTTGGAACGCTGGTGTGGGATCATCGTCCAGGTGTGGCGGGCATTCGGTACGCCGCCATCAACACGCAGGCATGAGCCGGTAATAAATGAGGCGGCCTCCGAGAGCAGAAAAACAATTGCAGCCGAAATTTCTGCTTCGGTGCCAAAGCGTTGCAAGGGAACCTTCTTTTTCCAGCCGCGCATCTCTGCCTGCACCTCAGGGGTGTAGGTGTCAAAGCCGCTGCTGGCGATCCATCCGGGCGCCACGGCATTGACTCGGACACCGGAATGCGCCCACTCGCAGGCTAGCGTTTCAGTCAATGAGAGCATGCCGGCGCGTGCTGCGCCGCTATGTGCCATGTGGGGCATGCCGCCCCAGATGTC
>JAUSQB010000014.1 GCA_030652715.1 Rugosibacter sp. | reverse complement strand
CGCCGTCTCGCCAGCGCCGACTTTTCTGGATAACACTCTTCCGCATCAAGCTGTTAGTGCAACCGACGGCGGGCAGCTCATCCGCCTTGATGGCACGCGCTGGTTGATGTCGCTCGATCCGGCAGCCGCGATCCGACGCTGGTCAGAACTCACCGCTAACGCCAAAACCACCGGCCTTGCCGCCTGGCATAATCTGGAAATCGCCGCTGGTCAACCGCGCATCACTGCCGCCACACAAGAAGCCTTCGTGCCGCAAATGCTCAACATGGACATCCCTGCCGTGGCGGGCGTGAGCTTTACCAAAGGCTGCTATCCGGGGCAGGAAATTGTCGCCCGCACGCATTACCTGGGCAAAGTAAAGCGCCGCATGGTGCGCGCTCGACTGGCAAATTCGGCAGCACCCGGCACACACGTCTACGCCCCGGAAACCGGCGACCAGCAATGCGGCACGCTGGTCAGCATCGCCCCTTCGCCAGAGGGCGGATTTGAATGTCTGGTCAGCGTGCAAAGCAGCGCTGTTGCTGCGGGCGAAGTGCATCTTGGCGCACCAGACGGCGAACGACTGACTTTCCTGCCCTTGCCCTACTCGCTGGGTTGAGTAATCGATGTGCCTGATTCTTCTCGCCTGGCAGGCTCATCCCGACTATCCATTGGTCATTGCCGCCAATCGCGACGAGTTTTTCGCCCGTCCCACCGCTACCGCAGACTTCTGGCAAGCAGCCCCGCAGGTGCTGGCCGGGCGCGACTTGCAGGCGGGCGGCACCTGGCTTGGCGCCACCCGAAATGGTCGTTTCGCCGCGCTGACGAATTACCGCGATCCGGCGCAAAACCGCCCATTGCCATCACGCGGCGCGCTGGTGGCAGATTTTTTGACGGGAAGCGCAACGCCAGAAGCTTATCTCGCCCGCATCGCCGCCAGCGGCGTCCGCTATAACGGCTACAACCTGCTGCTCGGTGATGGTCAGTCGCTGTGGTGGGCATCGAATGTCACAGGTGAAACGCAGCCGCTGGCCCCCGGCATCTATGGCGTCTCGAACGACCTGCTCGATACGCCCTGGCCAAAAGTCGGCGCTGGCAAGACGGCGATGCTGCAAGCTATCGACTGTTTACCCGACGATGGCCCGCTGTTCCATCTGCTGCAAAACGACACCATCCACGCCGACGAACACCTGCCGGCCACCGGCATCCCGCAGGAATGGGAACGCCTGCTTTCCGCCGCCTTTGTGAAGTCGCCCACCTATGGCACGCGCAGTTCCACGGTGCTCTGCCAGCGGCACGATGGCTGGCTGACGTTCGATGAGCAAACCTGGCTGGCGGGTGCTCAGCGTGGTGTGCGGATACGGTACCGGTTTGGGCTGCAAGCTTAACACGACATCAAACACCGCCGCATCTGCCGATGCGGAATGCCTGCTTCCATAAACTCCGGGCCTTCGGCGGAGAAACCGAGCTTTTGGTAAAAACCCACCGCTCGCGTTTGGGCGTGGAGCAGCAGAGTTTGGTGTTTTTGCTGCTCTGCCTCTTCAATCAGCCGTTCCATCAGCGCACGGCCAACATCTTTGCCACGCCAGTCGGCGGCTACCGCCATGCGGCCGATATGGCCGTCGGGCAGCAAGCGACCCGTGCCGATCACTGCGCCGGCACTGTCGCGGGCGACGACATGTCGGCTCACCGCATCGAATTCATCCCATTCCAGTGCCAAAGGCACGCCCTGTTCGGTGACGAAAACGGCCTCGCGCAGCGGGCGGGCCAGCGCACCGAGTTCATCCCATGTGCCGGTGGTGAGGCCGAATTCGACAATATTTACCGGCGTATACACCGGCACCTGGTCGAACAGTTCAATGATGTCTTTATTTCGCATGCGCACGCAGCCAATCGAGCCGGGCGTACCAATGGCTACGGTATCGGGCGAGCCGTGGATATAAATGTAGCGGCGCATCGTATCAACAGCGCCCAGGCGGTTTTTGCCCGGCTCGGTGCCGGAAAGCCACAGGATGCGCGTCAATATCCAGTCGCGATCGGGAAATTGTGCCGCCAACTCGGGCGACCAGATTTCGCCCGTCGGCCGACGGCGTTTGAACACGGTATTCGCCGTCTCACCGGCGCCGACTTTTGCGCGAATGATGTGCCGCCCACGCGGCGTGCAATAGCTACCGTTCTGCTCGCCCGCGCCATTCTTTGCGGTGGATACGGGATACGTGGCGAGCAGGTTACTGCGTGCATCAAAAAGTTCCAGCATTTGCAGCGGCAGGCTGATGCGGATGTGCATGTCAGCTACCTCACACAATCGCCGTGCGGTTGCGGCGGACAGCAAAAAAACTCGACAGCAGCTGGCCGCATTCTTCCGCACGTACCCCGCCAATGATTTCGGCGTGATGGTTCAAGCGCGCCTCGGCAAACAAGTCCAGCACACTGCCCGCCACACCGGTTTTGGGGTCGCGGGCACCGAATACCACGCGCGCAATGCGCGCATGCATCATTGCCCCGGCGCACATCAAGCAGGGCTCCAGCGTCACATAGAGCGTTGCACCCGGCAGCCGGTAATTGCCTACCTGCGTTGCCGCGTTCCGCAGCGCCATGATTTCGGCATGCGCCGTCGGGTCAGTGCGGCCAATCGGCTGATTAAATCCACGACCGACAATCTGCCCATCCAGTACCACTATCGCGCCGACTGGCACTTCGCCTGCCGTACCTGCTTCGCGGGCCAGACTCAGCGCTTCGGTCATCCATGATTCATCATTCATGCGCGAATTATGCCGACAAAAAGGCTTTTGCGTTGCGCTAATGCCAGCATTGCTGCCAGATAGTCAGTAAACTCCGCATGATTGAATCGCCATTGAATCACTTTCGAGGTATCACATGAAAACTCCTGAGCTTTTAGCTCCTGCAGGCTCCCTGAAAATGACGCGCACGGCGCTGGATTTCGGTGCCACCGCCATTTACGCGGGTCAGCCGCGCTATTCCATGCGCGTGCGCAACAATGATTTCGGCAAGATTGACAACATGGCCGCAGGCATTGCGCTAACGCATGAGCGTGGCGGCAAGTTTTATGTGGTGAGCAATATCGTGCCGCACAATGCCAAGATCAAAACCTATCTGGCCGACATGGCGCCGGTGATTGCCTTAAAGCCTGATGCGCTGATCATGGCCGACCCAGGGCTCATGCTGATGATTCGCGAAACCTGGCCGGAGATGCCGATTCACCTGTCGGTGCAGGCCAACACCGTGAACTATGCGGCGGTGCGCTTCTGGCACAGCATGGGCGTCTCGCGCGTGATCTTATCGCGCGAATTGTCCATCGACGAGATTGCCGAAATTCGCCAGCAATGCCCGGAGATGGAGCTCGAAGTTTTCGTTCATGGCGCGCTGTGCATTGCCTATTCCGGCCGCTGTCTGCTGTCGGGCTACTTCAACCACCGCGACCCGAACCAGGGCAGTTGCACCAATTCCTGCCGCTGGGATTACAAAGTGCTCCCCGCCAAAACCGACGGCGCGGGCGATATCAGCTTGCTGCATCCCCGGCCCGCCACGATTCCCGTCGTCACTGCTGCGGATAGCAGTTGCTGCAAAAGTACGCAGCCGACGGAAAGCCTCACCAAAATGGTCAACCGGCCAGATGAAGATGCCTGGTTGATCGAAGAAGCCATGCGCCCGGGGCAGTTGATGCCGATTGAAGAAGATGAGCACGGCACCTATATTCTCAACTCGAAAGACCTGCGCGCCATTGAATACGTCGCTCAATTAACCGAGCTGGGCATTGATTCGCTGAAAATCGAAGGCCGCACCAAGTCGCCTTACTATGTCGCCCGCACTTGCCAGTCATATCGCCAGGCGATTGATGACGCCGTTGCCGGTCGGCCGTTCAATCCGCGTCTGGTGGGCGATCTCGATGGCTTGGCGAACCGCGGCTACACCCCGGGTTTTTATGATCGCCACCCTGACCGCGAGCACCAAAATTATCTCGCGGGCCATTCTGACTCCAATCGCAGCCTGTATGTCGGCGACGTGCTGGGCTACGCCGCCGATGGCCTGGCCGAGATCGAGGTGAAAAACAAATTCAGCGTGGGCGACCGCATCGAATTGATCCACCCCGCAGGCAACAGCGAACACGTGCTCACGCAAATAGTCGGCGCTGGCGACACGGCGGTTAATGTCGCACCGGGCAGCGGTCATCGCGTGCGCATCGCCTTGCCGCCGGGACAGGAAGGCGCATTTGTCGCGCGCTTTGTGAATGAGCCAGCAGTCGCTTAAAAATGCTGCTATCACTTGCGCTCAGAGCATCACTTGATGCCGTGCGTGATAGCATCGCATGATAATAAACAGTAAGGAGAACCCAAATGGATTACTTGCGGTATTACGTTGTGTCATTGATGATGCTGGTTGGCATTGCCGGTTTTGCTCTGGGTGGTTATTGGCTGTGGGCAGGCTTGGGTACTTATGTTGTGCTCTTCGTGCTGGCGCTGCTATCAGGCCCGGATATTAAGCCACGCACCATTCGTCACCCGCGCCTGGCGGATATCCCGCTGTACTTGCATCTGCCACTCATCATCGCGCTCTACGCCACGTTTGCCTGGCGCGTGGGCGCAGGGCTGGGCTTGGCTGCGGGCTGGCCTACCGTCATTGCGCTCGTTGGCGGAATTGCCAGCCTGGTCTGGCTCAGTGCCGCACCCAATGTGCCTGTGCTGCATGAACTCTGGCATCGGCGCGATACGTTTTCGCGCTATGTCGGTAAATTCATGAGTGCCTTTTTTGCCGATCTGCACCGCGATATTCCGCACACAGACACCCACCATTTGCATCTGAATACGCCAGAAGATGCCGATACCGCTTACCGTGGCGAAAATGTCTATAAATTCATGTGGCGCTGCACGAAACACAATTACCAAACTCTATGGGCCAGCGAACGCAGGCGCCGCATCGCGCTGGGAATGTCATTTTTCAATATCAAAAACCTGATTCTGTGGGAGATCGGTTCTGCGTTCCTGATCCCCGCAGTCGCTTGGCTGATCGGTGGGTGGCTGGCGGCTTTGCTGGTTGTCGTAGCGCAAGTCATCACCAAGTTTGCCGTAGAAGCATTGAACTATCTGCAACACTATGGCCTGCTGCGCGCGCCAGGTTCGCCTATCGAAATTCAGCACGCCTGGAACCATTTGAACTGGTGGGATCGCGTGGTTGGCTATGAAATCACCAATCATATTGATCATCACCGCGATGGATTTTTGCGGTTTGATCAGCTCAAACCGCACCCCGATGCGCCACAAATGCCCAATGTGTTTGTTTGCATTCTCTGCGCATTTATTCCGCCGCTGTGGTTTAACAAAATCGCGAAGCCACGCTTGAAAAACTGGGATTGTCACTTTGCCAATGCTGCTGAACGCCAGTTGGCAAGGGAGGCGAATCGCCGCGCTGGTTGGCCTGATTGGCTGGCTGATTCAGGTTAAGTTGCTGTCATATCAGTGTCCGGCTATACACTCTGTATTGAGTCTTGACGCATATATGTAACTTAATGCGTATCCAGGATATTGCTTCCGTGCCTTGCCGCATGCTCGTTCATCCCGTTGCCAACCTCTCAGCCCAACGCGAGGAAATTTTCGCCGCGCTGGATTTTCTTTTTACCGGTTTTTAATTCATCTCACTTGCCACCCCACTTTCATCATGGCCAACTATGTAATGTCGATGCTCCGCGTGAGCAAAACTGTTCCCCCTAAACGGCAAATCATCAAGGATATTTCCCTCTCCTTCTTCCCCGGTGCCAAGATCGGCCTGCTTGGTCTTAACGGATCGGGCAAGTCTACCGTGCTGCGTATCATGGCAGGGGCGGATAAAGAATATGACGGCGAAGTGCAATGGCAGCCGAATCTGAACATCGGCTATCTGGAACAGGAACCCAAACTCGATCCGAACAAAACCGTACGCGAGGAAGTCGAATCCGGCATGGG
>JAUSQB010000487.1 GCA_030652715.1 Rugosibacter sp. | reverse complement strand
CGCTTCATGGAGCGCTACGCACCGAACGCGAAAGATCTGGCCTCGCGCGATGTGGTGTCCCGCTCGATGCTGACTGAAATCAATGAAGGTCGTGGCGCAGGTCCGTACAAGGATTATGTGTACCTTGACCTGACTCATCTGGACCCCCAGGTTATTCTGAAGCGCTTGCCCAGCATCCATGAAATTGGTATTCAGTTTGCCGGCGTAGACTGCCTGAAAGAATACATTCCGGTTGTGCCTACATGCCATTATCAAATGGGCGGTATTCCAACCAACCGGTATGGACAAGTGGTTGTGACAAAGGGCAACGATTTATCTTCTCCCGTACCAGGGTTTTATGCCGCAGGCGAATGTGCCTGCGCTTCGGTGCATGGTGCTAACCGCTTAGGTACCAATTCGCTGCTTGATCTGCTGGTTTTCGGCAAATCCTCTGGTGAGGCAGCTGTTGCGTCGATTCGAGAAAATGTTAAAACGCACAAACCGTTGCCTGTTGATGTGATTGAAAAGTCCTTGGCGCGTCTGGATCGGCTGAATAACCAGAAGGGTGGCGCCAATGTCCACGAGACGCGCGTGTTAATGCAGCGGACGATGCAAAAACATGCCGGAGTCTTCCGCTTTAGCGAGTTACTCAAAGAGGGTGTGAATAAAATTCTTGAAGTGGCTGATGCAGTTGCGCGCACGGAAATTCAGGATAAATCCAAGGTGTTCAACACGGCACGCATAGAAGCACTCGAGCTGGATAACCTGATTGAAGTCGCGAAGGCCACCATGATTTCAGCGGAAGCGCGCAAGGAGTCGCGCGGGGCTCATGTGCGTGACGATGCCCACGATACGCCTGAAACACCCGATGGCCGCGATGACAAAAACTGGTTGAAGCATACCCTGTGGCATCGCGATGGCAACCGCCTCGATTACAAACCGGTACAAATGAAACCGCTTTCAGTCGCTACCATCGAACTGAAAAAGCGCACCTACTAAGAAGGATATAAGGATGACAACGCCCCTCGCCATGCGGACTTACCATTTCAAGATTTATCGTTACGATCCGGATAAAGACGCCAAGCCTTACATGCAGGATATCTCCGTCGAGTGCGATCCGATGGATAAAAAACTGCTTGATGCGATGGTCAAGCTCAAAGCCAAGGATGATTCATTGTCCTTTCGCCGTTCCTGTCGTGAAGGCGTTTGCGGATCGGACGCCATGAACATCAATGGCAAAAATGGCCTGGCTTGTCTCACCGATCTGGCTGCCTTCCCCGAAGGTAAACCCATTGTGCTGCGTCCGTTGCCGGGCTTGCCTGTTGTGCGCGATTTGATCGTGGATATGACGCAGTTCTTCAAGCAATATCTTTCGATCAAGCCATATCTTGTCAATGATGACCCCTTGCCTGAGCGTGAGCGCTTGCAGTCACCTGAAGATAGGGAAGAACTGAATGGCCTTTACGAATGCATCATGTGCGCGTGCTGCACAACGGCATGTCCTTCATTTTGGTGGAATCCGGACAAATTCGTTGGCCCGGCAGGTTTGCTTGCTGCGTATCGTTTTATTGCCGACACCCGAGATCAAGCAAC
>JAUSQB010000478.1 GCA_030652715.1 Rugosibacter sp. | reverse complement strand
CAGAACATTTGCCGCGTCATGCCCGTGCCCCGCGCAGTGACAAAAATCGCGTCCGTCACATGCCTGCCCAGCAAGTCACCCCTAGCCTCACGAAGATAACGCGCCAGCCAGTCGGCGGCCACTTCGCCTAGCGGCACCATGCGCTCTTTTGAACCCTTGCCCATCACGCGCACCACGTTGTCGTTCAAGCTCAGCTCGAACAGGCGCAGACCGATGAGTTCAGACACGCGCAAACCGGTGGCATACAACAGCTCCAGCATCGCGCGGTCACGCATCCCGAGTGCGGTGTTGGTATCCGGTGCATCGAGCAGATCCGTCACCTGTTTTTCTGCCAGCGTTTTGGGGAATCGCTGAATCGCTTTTGGTTTTTCGATGTTGCGCAACGGGTCGGCTTGTATTCGCCCCTGATCCAGCAGCCAGCGATAAAGCCGCTTCAGGCTCGCCATCAAGCGCCGCTGGCTGGTGGCTTTGATGCTGCCTTCGCGCACATGCAAATGCGCCAGATAATCGTTGATCGTCGCTTCATTGGCAGTACTCAAGGTCGTGGCATGTGAGGCCAGCCAGAGGGCGAATAATTGAAGATCGCTTTTATAGCCAGCCAGCGTGTTTTTTGCCAAGCCATCCGCCAACCAAAGCGCATCGATAAATTCGTCGATCAGGCGGGCATCAATATCGTTCATGCCGCTCATGTCGCAACAACCACCGCTTAACCTCGAGCAAAAATCCACCACGCTGGCGAGCGAAGCCACCCAAGCCGTGATTTGCCGCGATAACACGATGGCATGGCACCACCAGTGGATAGGGGTTGGCACCACAGGCATTGCCTACCGCGCGCGGCCCGCTGCCGATCTGCGTGGCCAGCGCGCCATAGCTTTGCGTATTCCCTGCCGGAATCGCCGCAATGGCTGCCCACACACGGCGCTGAAAAGGCGTGCCCGCAGGTGCCAGGGGCAAACCGAACACAAACGCAGGGTCAAGAAACCAGGCGTTGAACTGGCGCACTGCCTCTTTTGCCAGCAATGACTGTGGTGCCTGTGCAGCACAGGGTGCAAGATACTCGATGGCGGTAATGTCATCGTTATTACAACGAATGCCCAAAGCAAACGGGGAGCCGCTTTTATCTGACGATGTCGATGGCACCGGCAAAATCGCGGCAAAGGGCTCAATTTGTTGCGCAGGTTTGTCACCAATCGCTTTTGCCGGGCAATGCATTGTCATGACTCTTCAGTCCGACCCAAAAGTGCAGCTTTCAGAGCGCGATCAGCTGGTCGCTCACCCAGCCAGACGGCCATGAGTGCCTGATAAAAGTCTTCTCCCACAATGTCTTCGCCTTGTTTTTTGCCATTGATCGCCAGACGCAACACACCGCCCTGTTCCTCTGGCAACCAGTCGAAATCAGCCACATCGCCCACATTCACCATACCGATAGCCAGCAGGACGGCCTTGAAAACATCCATCCGGGCTTGCAGTCGCTCCATCGCTTCCGTATCATGATTTTTCTCAATGCCCTTAATCAGCGATTGGGCAAGTCGTTCGGCAGGGACGCCCATCAACACAACAACGCGAAGACGCTTGGCACCTTTCGCTTGAAAAGCAGTGGCTTCATCAGCCTGTTTTTCTGGCAGATACAAACCAATAGCATATGCGTTGAGAAAAAAAGCCCCCCGCACGCCAGCACCATTGAGCACCGTAACACCAGCGCCGACTTTTGCCGTCTCATCAAATGTAACGCCAGCTACAGTGACAGCAGCAAAAGCAGGCAGTGCAAAAAACAGCCAGATCACAGAAAACAATTTTTTCATGATTATCTCATTCATTCGGATTACGCTATTGCCCTGATAGACAGCTGTTAGAATCATCTATTCAAAATGAAAGCATACATGATTGCATGCTCGATCATGCCGTACCAGTTGCGATAAACAGACGAGACGCGCCGGAGACAGAAGACTCATGTACAGTACAGTCAATGTGCCAAATTCAACAGTCAAGCATTGTAGCAACAGGCCTCTTAGGTAAAAATGCACCACTACCTTTTGTTGTTATTGCACGGAGGAAGTTAAATTGACCGGCATCGATAAATATTTTTCAGTTCCAACCGGAACACGCAGCATACTTGGCGGCCTTATTTGTCTACTGCTAAGTCTTTCTGCATCAGCACAAGAAGTGATCTTGCGCCATGCACTGGATGGTAAAGCGCAGGATGCCCTCGCAACGCTGGTGGTGCGTTTTAACGATAATACCAAAGGTCCGGGCCGCGTCGTTTTGCAAGATGCGCGCAACCTCGACACTAAAAGCCCCCGGCCGTTGCTGGCTTTTCTCAATGCCAATGACAGCATGAAGTTTTTTAATACGCGTCCTGCATTCATGCCGCTCCACAAGTTGATGCGCAACCACGGCC
>JAUSQB010000475.1 GCA_030652715.1 Rugosibacter sp. | reverse complement strand
CGCCGTGTCACCAGCGCCGACTTTTCGTATCTCATCTGCACACCGTGCCTGCGCCAGCGTTTTGTCACGATCGGTAGTGATAAACGCATTCAACGTTGGGTTCAGGTGCTCGATACGGTCAAGAAAAAGCGTGGCCAGTTCAACAGCAGAGATTTTCTTTTGGGTTAGCGCGGCAGATAATTCTTTCAGGCTGGCGTTGATCATTCGATCACTTTCGGTACGAGATAAAGGCCATTCTCAACTTCTGGTGCTACTGCTTGAAAATCGGCGCGGCGATCGGATTCGGTGACCCTATCGGGGCGCAGACGCTGCACTATGTCGACGGCATGTGCCATCGGTTCGATGCCGGTGGTGTCAACGGCTTGCAGGCGTTCAATGAAGCCGAGGATACCGTTGAGCTGATTCTGCGTCACGATGGATTCGGCAGCGGAAAGTTCAATTCGGGCGAGCCGTGCGATACGGCCGACACCTTCTTGATTCAATGACATAATGGCGATAGTTAAGATTTGAATTTAAGAAATGAGCGGGACTACACAGTTAAGCCCGACACCAAGTTAAGGTATTATAAGCGCCTTCTTTTTTGCCTTTACCTGTTTCGATTACGATTTAGGCAAGGCTTTCAATCAGGGACACCATGTTTAACTTCTTGCGCTCCTATTTTTCCAATGATCTGGCTATTGACCTAGGTACCGCCAACACGCTGATTTACGCACGCGGCAAGGGGGTTGTGCTGGATGAACCCTCGGTTGTTGCTATTCGCATCGAAGGTGGTCCTAATGCCAAAAAAACTATTCAGGCAGTTGGCCATGAAGCCAAATCGATGCTGGGGCGCAACCCGAAAGAAATATCGGTTATTCGTCCGCTAAAAGACGGTGTTATTGCCGATTTCACCGTTACCGAACAAATGCTCAAGCAGTTCATTCGACGCGTACATGAGTCGCGTCTGCTTTCGCCCTCGCCGCGCATTATTATTTGCGTTCCTTCCGGCTCAACGCAGGTAGAGCGCCGTGCGATTCGCGAGTCTGCCCTGGGTGCCGGTGCCTCACAGGTGTATCTGATCGAAGAGCCAATGGCCGCAGCGCTGGGTGCCGGTTTGCCGGTGACGGACGCCACCGGATCGATGGTTGTAGACATTGGCGGTGGCACTACTGAAGTGGGTGTCATTTCGCTGGGCGGTATGGTCTATGCCAACTCAGTGCGTGTCGGCGGCGACAAATTCGATGAGTCGATCATCTCTTATATCAGCCGCAACTATGGCATGCAGATTGGTGAAAATACAGCAGAATTCATCAAGAAAACGATAGGCTCGGCGTTTCCAGGAAATGAGGTCAGGGAAATGGAAGTTTCTGGCATCAATCGGGCTGAAGGTATTCCACGCAAATTCACTATTTCTTCTAACGAAGTACTCGAAGCCTTGTCTGAACCGCTTAATCAGGTGGTCAGGGCAATCAAGGATGCACTGGAAAAAACGCCGCCGGAACTTGGCTCCGACATAGCCGAGCGCGGTATGGTACTCACAGGGGGGGGCGCGCTGTTGAAGGACGTGGACCGCCTGCTCGCGGAAGAAACGGGATTACCGGTGATTGTGGCGGATGATCCATTGACCTGTGTTGCTCGTGGTTCTGGACTTGCGCTGGAAAAGATGGACAAACTCGGTAGTATTTTCGCCACTGAATAAGGCGCTTTTCTTGTAGTTTGCCTCAGGGTGTTCTATTCAGAACACTTGATTATCATATTCCCGGGAAAGCCACCTACTCGATGTCAGTCACTGGCCATGCTCCGCCACCTTTTTTCAAACGGGGTCCGGCACCGCTCGTGCGGCTGTTTTTTTTCGTCTTGGTATCGATTGTTCTCCTGGTTGCAGATTTGCGTTTTCATACCCTGGAATGGGCCCGCCTCACCATAGCCACGATCATGTGGCCGCTGCAACGCGCTGCCTGGCTGCCAATTCACGTGGTGGACGATATTGGCTATTACTTTATACGGCAGTCTGAGCTCCAGGCGGAAAATACAGCGCTGCGTCAGGAACGTATCGAGGCAACCCGGTTGCTGCTGCGGCAGCGCCATCTGGAAGATGAAAGCCAGCGTCTGCGTGCCTTGCTGGATATGCGCATGCATCAACCGGTGAATGGGCAGATTGCCGAGATTATTTATGCGGCACGCGATGCTTTCTCGCGTCGCGTTATTATTGACAAAGGTTTGCAGCAAGGGATTCAGGCGGGTCAGGCGGTGGTGGATGAACGTGGAGTTATTGGGCAGGTGATACGCAGTTTTCCGCTTACAGCCGAAGTGTCGCTGCTGACTGATAAACAACAAGCCATACCAATACAGGTACAACGCAACGGTTTGCGCTCTGTACTCTCAGGTACGGGCAGTGGCCGACTGGAGCTTCGTTTTCTGTCCAATAATACAGATGTTCAGGTTGGCGATATTCTGGTGACCTCAGGTCTTGATGGGGTTTATCTGGCGGGCCTGCCCGTGGCCAAAGTGAGCAGGATTGACCGCGACAATGCGTATGCTTTTGCTCGCATTTTCTGTGACCCGATTGCGGGTATTGAGCATCACGGGCTTGTGCTGATCCTTGAGTTACGTACCCCATTGCCGATACCGGGAAATGAAGTGCTCATGCCAGAAAAATCTCAGCGTGGGAACAAGGAAAAGCGCTAATGCAACCAACCCATTCTTCGCGCCGCATTCTATTGCCGGTTAAAAACTGGTTTATTGCATTAAGTTTCTGTTTGGCATTGCTTCTGAATCTGATTCCTTTCGGGAATTTACCCGGTGTTCCTGACTGGGTGGCACTGGTGTTAACGTTCTGGTGTCTTCATCAGCCATTAAAGGTAGGTATGACTACCGGTTTCATTTTTGGGTTGGTCATGGACGTGGTCAACGCCAGTGTTATGGGCCAGCATGCGCTGGCATATGTATTTCTTGCCTTCGCCGCTGCCGGGCTATCGCGACGGGTGTTGTGGTTTCCGCTGATGCAGCAGGCCTTGCATGTTCTGCTGCTGCTCCTGGGTGCGCAACTCATCATGGTGTTCGCACGCATGTCTAGTGGCGCCCAATTTCCAGGGTTCGCGTGGTTTTTTTCCAGTGTTACGGCCACGTTGCTTTGGTATCCTCTGACCTATCTGTTGCTTGCGCCACAGTTCAGGCCTGAAGAAAAAGATGTTCATCGCCCGATTTGAATCGTAATGAAATTTACGCATGATGATGGCGCACTAGGTCAATTTCGTTCGCGCCTGGCAGTGGCCGGTGGCTTTGCGCTGTTGTGTTTTATTTTGCTTTTGCTGCGGTTTTTTTGGCTGCAAGTTATTCACTATGGGTATTACCAGACGCGTGCCGAAGACAACCGTATTTCCCTGGTGCCCATTACGCCTAGTCGTGGCTTGATTGTTGATCGTAATAATCTGCAACTGGCAAACAACTACTCGGCTTACACGCTGGAAATTTCACCGTCCCAGATTGATAACCTCGAACGCGCTATCGATAACCTGGCTACTGTGATTGATATTCAGCCCAGAGATCGCAAGCGCTTCAAAAAACTGCTGGAAGAGAGCAGGAATTTTGAATCACTGCCCATTCGTTCGCGTTTGACGGATGAAGAGGTAGCAAAATTCATTGCCCAGCGTTACCGGTTTCCCGGCATGGATGTCAAGGCGAGGTTGTTTCGTCGCTATCCTGAGGAAGCTTTTGCCTCCGGTATGCTGGGGTATATCGGGCGTATTACTGATCGTGATCTGAAAAAAATTGAGGAAGCAGACCAGGAAACCAATTATCGCGGCACCGACCACTTTGGCAAAACCGGTCTGGAACAGCATTATGAATTCGAATTGCATGGCGTCACCGGTTTTGAGCAGGTTGAGGTGGACGTCGGCGGGCGTGCGATACG
>JAUSQB010000457.1 GCA_030652715.1 Rugosibacter sp. | reverse complement strand
GTCGATGGTTTTGCCATGCGCAAAGACTTCATACAGCTGTACTTCCACCGTCAGCAGCTGACCGGGTAGCTGTGGGGCAAGGGCAGCACAGAGAGTTGCCGCCATGGCTTGCGCTTGGTCTTGATTGAGCGCTCGGCCTTTTCCTGCCTGCACTTCCCAGCGCAAGCCCCCTTCGCCTGGCGAGAGTCGATGTGCCCCACTCATTTCCCGTGCCAATGCAGGGTGCTGATACAAAGCAGCTTTGAACAGATCGATATGCCCGCCACCGGGCAATACGTCTTTGTTACGGCCACGCAAAGCGACGATGGGCAGTGACGGTACCCGCAGGGTGAGGCCAAATTCGCTCAGCGCAGAAGCCAGCACTTCCGGCGGGATGCTCTGCATGCGATCACCCGTGGCGTAACGGATAAGCGGAATAGGTGCCTGGCGGTCAAGCAGCGTAATCAAAAGATCGCCCGCGCCGTGGGTATCTGGCGAGTCAATCTCGACCACCGTGCGCAACGGGTTATAGACCAGAAAAGTCGGCGCTGGCGAGACGGCAATATCTACGCCCGTGAGCTGTTTTAACAGCGCGGGGTAACGAATGCAGGCGCGGCGCAGGGCGACGGTTTCGCGCGTTTCGTTAAACAGATTAAGACCCAGCTCGCCCATCCCCATCGAGCTGCCGATCAAACCGCTGGCAGGATCGTCTGGATCAATGCCGAGCACCTGCGCCAGGTAATCGCGAAATGTTTCTGGAAAGGTTTCTTCGCCAATAATCACATGCATGCGGTGACGGTGCCAATCCAGCCCGATGTCTTGCGAATAATCACAAAGCCGCTTGAGGAACAACGGATCGCCACACAAAATAATCTGCTCGAACAAAGCACCGGCCTGCTCAATCACCGCACACGCCATGTCTTCACGCACGCTGACGTTCGCCACACAAACGGCATCCGAGGCAAATGCCACGCCCATCGGCAGGCAATTGACCAGCAAACTGCGCCGCTTGTCGATGTCAAAGGCTAATTCCAGCCCCAGATCAATCAACCAGGCAGCGCTACGCGCTTGGCGCCGTGACACCAGGCCGAGGGCAAAACCGCCGCCGCCGTGGCCCGAACTGGTGAGTACCGAGGCCAGTTCTGTTGCAGGAAGGTTATCGCAAAGCAGTTGGCTGGCGTCAAAACGATGAAAGGTGTTGGCTTTATCCAGCACCGGACATCGGGTAAGCACATCTTGCGATGTCTGGATGTCGGAAATTTTGACACCGGCTTCAGCCAGTAACATCTGGTAGGCAGGTGAATGCGTGGCCGCGTGTCTGAAAACGGAGAGCAATCGCTTTTCGCCCCGGGCAATCAGCTCATGGGGTTTGCTGCGGGCCAGTTTCGCCTTGATCAAGCGTCTTTCAAGCCGCGAGAAAAACTTTTTCATTCAGCAACCGTACTAACACAGGTCATGACGTCAAGCTTTTTTATGCCCAAAAAGCTTGAGATGAACCCAGGTTTTAAAAGTGAGCCACAAGGTAATGGGCTCGCCTTCAAACCAGCGGCTGAGGAACTCGCTCGATTGCCGCAAATCGTGGCTCAACTGCCGCAGATCAGCGTAATACACGGCCACCGGCCCGTAGTAATCCGTTTCAGGCCCAACTTGAGTGTAATGGAATCCCATTCTATCGAGTGACCGGGCCAAGCCCTTTTCCATCGCAGCAAACCAGTAATAAGTGCCATTTTTACGGCTGTGTTGATACATCTGGCGAAACATGCCCATTAATATTTGCGGGTTAATCCGGCGACGATGTTTGCCTTCCGCATCATTCGCGTTAAGGGCAATCACCTCTGGCCGCCCTTTTTCCAAAAAAGCCTTGCTTACGCCCTGCATCGTATCACCCGGGCGGCGACGGTAACCTTTGTCTACCACTAAACGCGAGACCTCAGCACACGCCGCGCGCGGCGGAAAAACAAAATCGGCAAAGGTAGTGCAATGCTCTTCAAAGGGCAATCGTCCCGCCTGATCGGCAAACACCAGCCTTGCTGTTCCTACCACTTGCCCCGCTTCATTACGGGCAGCTACATGGTAGGCGTTAGCGTCATAGGCATCTGATTCGCAACCATCGGGGTAATCATCTGCGCTAAGAAAATGGCACTCATTGCAGTACACCTCGTAGCGCAACCGCAGGATATCCAGAAAAATCGAATCTTTGGCACGTGTAAAGGCCGCGCCAAAAAATTCAAAGTTCGGGGTTAATGGGTCGCGCCGCTTATGACCGAGCTGAAAGGTGAGAATCATGGTTGTGCCTTTACCTTTTGCCTGTTTTTTCTCTGTAGCTGCGATATGCAAAAACCTAAAAATAATATTTTAATTCTGAAAATACACGATCGCGTTTGTCGTAACGACCAAACAAACCTTCTGGCGGGCCGTAAAAAACGTCCGCCCCCACGGCTAAGCGCCAGTTTTTCTCAAATGTCCAATTGACCTTGGGCCTTAGCATCCAATCGGCCCGATTGAAACTGGCTACCCATAGTACCTCAGCCTCAACTTGCGGGTGCAGCTTGCCATTGAGTAAAAGACTATAACCACTTTCAACCTTCTTGGGGATCACATCGGGATCGTGGTTAGTAATCACGCTCTGGAACACCTGCGCATTGAATCGCGTCTCGGATGGCAAGGGCACATCCAGACCGACCACCCAATCGAAGGTATTCTGCCGCACCACACCATCGGTCTCGTTCAGGCGCAATACGCCCAAGCGCCGCCCGCGCGTTGCCACCATCTCGGTTTTTAATACCATGCTGCCAAAATCCTTGGCCAGCGTGCCGCCTGCTTGCGAGATGCGATCATGGCGAGCTTCGTAAATCACTTCAGGCTCGGGGGTCAGCACAATGCGCCGATAAAACGTGGGCGCGGCATCCATGCTGCGATAAAAGAAACCAGACACATCCCAGCCATGCGTAAGCCAGGAGCCGCGCACACCAAAATTGCTGTTGGCTAACCGACGCGACGGTTTATCCTCATTGAGGTGGCGAGTAGAAAATCCGGCAAACTCAGGCTGCAGGGGGAAAAATTCCGACCCGGGCTTGCCTGTTTCGTCATAGGTGGGTAGCGGGATCCAAAGTAACTCACCATGAAAATCGTTCTTGAAGTACTCCGCGCGTGCCGCCCATTGCGGAATGCGCAGGATATTGAATTCGGGCAGGATAAATTCGCGCATATCCCGCGCTGAAACCACATCGGCAAAAAAAAGGCTGACCATTTCGCCCCACACCACATGCTGCCGACCCAGACGAATGTCCCAATCGCCCGCATCGATATCGAGGTAGGTTTCGCGAAAACTGGCGTTCAACCGCTGATCGCTGCGAACTTGCGATGGATAAAAGCGGGTCGCATCAAACACGGCATCGTAATCGACGCGAGCGCTTATTTTCCACTTCAATGTATCGTTGAATTTACCGCTACGGCCCAATTCAACGCGCGTAAGCATCTTCGACCAATGGCTCGGGTCATTTACCGCGCGAGCCAACTCGAACTGGGCAAAACCTTGCAAAGCACCTCGGGGCTTTGCAATCGACGCAGCAACTGGCCCTGCCGAAGCCGCCATATCAGGCAAACCTGCAGACAGCGGGGCTGCCGCGTTTTTAGCATCATCCTCTGCCGCCTGGCGCAAAAGGGCTTCGATTTCATCATCCTCCGCTACCGTTGCCGTCGCATTTTCCGTCGTATTCACCACATCACCAGCGCCGATCTTTTCAGCCTGCGCCGCGAAAGGAACACACGGAACACCCGCCGCTGCCCCGATCAGCAAAGCGATACGACAAAAGCGCTGGGCACGCCGACCCAGTCCCACTACTCCATTCATGCCAGCCCATTCGAAATTATCCATGCGCAGCCCCTTTCCGCGTTACATTCATCATCGCACGATTCATGGCGGATTCTTCCGCACTATGCAGGTGCACCATTGCCCATTGGTCGCCACGCCGCATGCCCAGCTCACGCAGCACGCCATCTTCAATACGCACCAGCCGATCCGCCATGTCAATGACTCGTTGGTCGTGCGTCGAAAAAATAAAGGTAGTACCCAGCTTACGGTTAATTTCTTTCATCAGCCGTAAAATTTCGGTGCCCGTGGTTCGATCAAGATTTGCTGTGGGCTCATCGGCCAAAATAATTGTCGGCTTGATCGCCAGCGCCCGCGCAATGGCCACACGCTGGCGTTGCCCACCGCTCATCTGGCCAGGCCGGTGACTGGCGTACTTGGACAACCCGACCATATCCAGAAAATACTCCACCCGTTGCTGACGCTCTTTTTTAGCAACATCTTTGCGGTAAAGCAGCGGGTATTCCACATTTTCGGCAGCGGACAACACCGGCAGCAGGTTAAATGTCTGAAAAATAAAACCGATGGAACGCGCGCGCAAATCTGCCAACTGATTGCCGGACCACTGCGTCACATTCTGCCCATTAATAAACAGATGACCTTCTGTTGGCGCATCGATACATCCAATAACATTGAGCAGCGTGGTTTTACCGCTCCCCGATGGCCCCGAGATCGCCAGGAACACACCCTGCTCAATGTCCAGCGTTATATTCGACAAGGCCTGAACGATCTGGTTGCCGAGGAAATAATCCTTGAATATTCCCTCAACACGAACGATATGCATCTTTGCTCCCGTTTATCAATGTCAGGTGCGATGATAGTTGTAGCACCTAGGCTACAAAGAATTCTGCTAGATTGATACTTTATTTTTCATTTTATAGGGTGTTATGCGTGAAGAACATTAAAGGACAGACTATTTTCCGAGACAGTCCTTGCATTCATGGCTGTGCTCGTTTTTTACTTGTCATACTCATCAGCAGCCTCTCTGCTCCCTATCCTGCGGCGTTTGCGCAAACACTGGCAGATCAGGCACCAACAAACCCGGGAACGACGGAAAATAATCCCGTGATACTCGATACCACTGCACAGGATATTCTGCGCAGCGCGGATCAAACCCGGTTTCCAACCGAAGGTTTTCAAGTCGACATTTCGATTCTCTCCACCAAAGCTGATCAAAGCACCGAAACACGCAAGTATCAGGTGCTCTCCAAAGGCAATGATAAAACCGTGGTCATCGTTACCGAGCCAGCCTCTGAGCGCGGGCAAACCATGCTGATGAGCGGCCGTGAGCTGTGGGTATTTTTGCCATCTGTCTCGCAACCCGTGCGTTTATCGCTGGCACAACGCCTCACCGGGCAAGTCGCCAATGGCGATCTGGCGCGCGCCAACTTTGCTGGAGACTACACTCCGCGAGTGTTGCGCACGGATACCATTGAGGGTGAGAAATATACTGTACTTGAACTGACCGCCGTTGATAAAAGCGTGACTTATCAACGCGTGATGTATTGGGTCAAACAAAAAAACGCCTTTCCGCACAAGGCCGAGTTTTATTCGTTATCCAACCGGTTGCTCAAAACCGCCCATTATGAAAATTTCAAGATGATGGCAGGCAAAATGCGCCCAACGCGACTGGTAATGGAAGACTCGATTCGTGCAGGCGATAAATCAGTCCTCGAATACGAGGCCATGAAAGTGCGGGATATTCCAGATAAATTTTTCACCAAAGACTACCTGAAAAAAGTCGACTGATTCTGGCGCAGCAGTACGCTGTACCCACCGCCACCGCCTAGATAAACCCCTCTGGATTCTGCTGCTGCCAGCGCCAGGCATCGGCGCACATGGCAGACAGATCTTTTTCTGCCTGCCAGCCAAGCATCTCTTTAGCCAGTGTCGCGTCAGCAAAGCATTGGGCAATATCCCCCGCGCGGCGCGGCGCGAAACGATACGCGATCAGTCGGCCGCTGACGGCCTCAAAAGCGCGAATCACCTCAAGCACCGAGTAACCTCTGCCTGTGCCCAGGTTCACCGTGAATAAGCCGCCCTCGCCCAGTCGCGCCAGCGTGCCCAGCGCTGCCAGGTGGCCTTTGGCTAAATCCACCACATGAATGTAATCACGCACACCCGTGCCATCAGGTGTCGGATAATCATCTCCGAACACAGAAAGGCATGCCAGCTTGCCCACGGCTACCTGCGTTACATAGGGCATGAGGTTGTTCGGAATGCCGTTAGGATCTTCGCCCATTCTGCCGGAGGCATGCGCGCCCACCGGATTAAAGTAGCGCAGCAAGGCAATCTGCCAGGAGTCGTCCGCTTGAGCGATATCCCGCAGCATGTCTTCTATCATCAATTTCGAGCGCCCGTAAGGGTTGGTCACCGACAGCGCAGCCGCTTCATTGATAGGCACTGACGCCGGATCGCCATACACGGTGGCAGAAGAAGAAAACACCAGGCTTTTCACGCCCATTTCTGCCATTACCTCAAACAGTGCAATGCTGCCTTCCACATTGTTGCTGTAATAGTGCAACGGCTGGCTGACCGATTCGCCCACGGACTTCAATCCCGCAAAATGAATCACCCCAGCACATCCCCCTGCCATGCCCTGAAACGCCGCAGCCAGCGCCACTCGATCGCGGATATCCGCCTGGATAAAATGTGGCCGGTGCCCTGCAATTTCAGCAATCCGCTCCAGCACGACAAGCTTGCTGTTGGAAAGATTATCCACAATCGTGACCTGATGCCCCGCTGCCAGCAATTCAACGCAGGTGTGACTGCCGATGTACCCCATGCCACCGGTGACAAGATAATGCGCCATTGATGCCTGCTCCCCAAAAATGCCTGATGAGCGCTCATTGTAAAGACATTCGGCCGCATGGATGAGGGCACCCGGGGAAGCGACATGCAATATGTCGCCCGTTTGTCGGGATTTTTTACACCTGCCCGAAGAAATGTTAATAAACTCAAAGCCAGGAATATTATCTCATTGATATTTAAATGTTAATTTAGATAAAATACGACATGGCACAAGTTGTGCTTTATTTATCCTTACCTTAACGAGGATCTATCATGAAAAACTACTGGATACAAAAATCATTAGCCGTCGGCGCATGTCTCGCTCTTCTTTCTGGAACAGCATCAGCCGTTCTGTTGCCAGGATCGAACGAGATGACCACGATACAGTATGGCGACTTTTCGGTGTATTCGATCGACTTGCTGGCACAGTGTGCCGCCGCAGGGGATACACGTTGCCTGCCTGGCGGCCCCTACCCTATTGCCGCAGATGCCGGCTTCACGAAAACCCAACTGACCATTTTTACGGGTGAAAATGGCACCCCACAGCTCACCAACGCGCCGGAACCGCTTCCCAACGGCACCCCAGCAGACAACGCCTATAAATCGCCAACCGGCGCCCAAAGCTCAACCTTCACCATGGGCTCGGCGCTCTCTCCGGAACCTACCCCTACATTCGCTGGGGATCGTGCTGGATATTGGGACATCAAGATTTCTGCATTGCGCAGCTATCTTGGCACCAACGACCTGGTTTTTATTTTCGATAATACCCAGCAAGGTGATGCCGCAAACCAATGGCTGCAAATCTGGGGTCAAGCCCAAATTGTGGATGTCACTGGCAATGTTAAATCGTGCTTCCAGTTGAACAACACCAATAGCCCTGGCTGCATCGGCCGTGTTGATCCGACAAATGCCTTCACCCCCGGCACCTACGTAACCGCCTTCACGGGTTATTGCGTGGATAAAACCACAGGGGACGCCTTCAATCTCGGCACAGGCACCAGCAGTACGTGTGCTGCGGCAAACGGCTACTACATCAACGGTAACATCGGCAGTGCCAATGCCGACAACGCCGCTTTCAGCAAGGCATTGAATGACTTCATTTTCGCCGACTCCACAAGTGGCGACTGGCTACTGTCCCTGGATATCCGCACAGCTAATAATAACGGCGGCGGAGAGACCCTGTGGATCTGCGACAACTGCAAGATTTCCGGCCGAGCTGTTCCAGAACCTGCCTCATTGGCACTCTTAGGTATTGGCCTGGCAGGATTGGCTGCCGCACGTCGTCGCAAGACCGCCAGATAAGCGACTGATTTATTTTTATACCTACCCAAAAAGCCGACATGCATACAAGTGCATGTCGGCTTTTTTTACGCTTGCTCAAGCATCACGCCGACATGCCAACGAATCTCGGCGGCTCCGGAATAAAGAACTGGTCTCATGGTAACCAGCCAGTCTCCATTCGCCGCAAAAAAATGACGCAAACATTGATAATCCAGCAATAAAGTCGGCGCTGGCGATAC
>JAUSQB010000445.1 GCA_030652715.1 Rugosibacter sp. | reverse complement strand
GCTGGGCAGGCATGTGACGGACGCGATTTTTGTCACTGCGCGGGGCACGGGCATGACGCGGCAAATGTTCTGGGTGCTCATCAAAAAATACGCGCTGCATGCCGGTATTCCATCCCAGCGCATTTCGCCGCACGTGTTGCGCCATGCGTTTGCCACGCACCTGCTCAACCATGGCGCCGACTTGCGCGTGGTGCAACTGCTGTTAGGCCACGCTGATATTTCGACGACGCAGATTTACACGCATGTGGCTCGCGAGCGGCTCAAGCAACTCCATCACCAGCACCACCCGCGCGGCTAAGCGTGGTCTGGCTGCCCTGGTTGCGCTCGCTTCGGCTGCGTTCGATCTGCACACCTACACGGCGCACGCCTTTCATGATGCCCAGCTTGGCAATGCTGATTCTGACCCAGGGCGCACCGAATTCATCCAGCAGCAAATGAATGACATATTCCCCCAGTGTTTCCAGCAAATTGAAATGGCGTGAAGCCAGTTCGGTGCGGATGCGTTCGATCACTTCGTCATAACGGATGGTGCGTGCGATATCGTCGCTTTGCGCCGCTTCGTCAGGCACGCCGAAGGTGAGGTTGATCTCCAGCGTTTGTGGCGCAACTTTCTCGCGCTCGAAAATACCCACCAGCGCTTCGACACGCATTTCCTCGATGAAAATCAAATCCACAATGCGCCTCCAGTTTAGAATTCCGTCATTCTAGGGGCTTTGTCATGAACATTGGTTTAGCGTGTCTTCTCGGCTATTTTTTTGGATCACTGCCTTTTGCCGTGATTGTCTCGCGCATTTTTGGCCTGGCTGATCCGCGCAGTTTTGGCTCAGGCAACCCTGGGGCCACCAATGTGCTGCGCTCGGGCAACAAGTGGGCCGCGTTACTGACCCTGCTGGGTGATGCTGGCAAAGGTTGGCTGGCGATATTCGTTGCCACAAAAGTCGGCGCTGGCGAGACGGCGATTGCTGCAACAGGCCTGGCGGCATTTCTCGGCCACGTGTTTCCGGTAACGCTGGGCTTTAAAGGTGGCAAAGGGGTAGCTACAGCGCTGGGTGTGCTGCTGGGGTTTTCACTCGTCTTAGGTGGCTGGGTAGCGGCTGTGTGGGTACTGGTGGCGATGGTGACACGCTATTCCTCATTGGCAGCGTTAGCAGCGGCAGCCAGTGCGCCTTTCATTGCCATGCTAAGCCATGAGCAGATCGAGATTGTTCTGGCGGTGGCGGTGATGTCCGTGGTACTGGTTTATCGACATCGCTTAAATATCCAGAAACTGCGCGCGGGCACTGAAAGCCGCCTGGGCGAAAAGCGTGTTTCTCAGCCGCCAGAAAATTCTTCAGATAATTGATTTAACGGCCAGCGTGGGTGGATAGCAAAAGCGCCTTGGTTCATGGGTTTTACCAAGCCTTGGGTTAAACCCTGCGCCAAGCGTTGTGCGCCACAAAAGGCAATCATTGCGCCGTTATCGGTGCATAAATCCATGTCAGGGTAAAACACGCGCCCACCGGCAGTAGCGAGTGTTGCATCCAGCCGTTGCCGCAGCCGCAGATTGGCGCCGACGCCGCCTGCGACCACCAGCCGAAAAAGTCGTCGCTGGTGACACGCCGCCAAGGCCTTGGCGGCGATCACATCGACTACCGCTTCCTGAAACTCTGCCGCTATATCGGCACGATCAGCTTCACTCAGTGTTTTATCGCGCACCAAGGTTAATACCGCTGTTTTGAGACCCGAAAAACTGAAAGACAAATCGCCGCTGGCAAGCATCGGTCGTGGCAATTTGTAGCGCCCCGGCGTACCCAATGCTGCCAGTTTGGCCAAGGCAGGTCCGCCGGGATAACCCAGCCCCAGGAGCTTTGCAGTCTTGTCGAAGGCTTCGCCTGCGGCATCGTCCAGCGATTCGCCGAGCAACTCATAATCGCCTACCCGCGTGACGCACATCAACTGCGTGTGGCCACCGGAAACCAGTAGGGCAATGAAAGGAAATTCCGGCGCATCGGCCGCCAGCAGCGGTGAGAGCAAATGCCCTTCCAGATGG
>JAUSQB010000439.1 GCA_030652715.1 Rugosibacter sp. | reverse complement strand
TTGTAGGCAATGCCGCCGCCCGAGCCACCCATGGTGAATGACGGACGAATAATGGTCGGAAAGCCCATCGCGCCCTGCACTTGCTGCGCTTCTTCCATGCTGTGCGCAATGCCGGAACGCGCCGAGCCCAAGCCAATCTTGGTCATCGCGCGCTTGAACTTTTCGCGGTCTTCCGCCTTATCAATCGCCTCGCGCGAGGCGCCGATCATCTCAACGCCAAACTTTTCCAGCACGCCATGCTTGGCCAGGTCCAGCGCACAGTTCAGCGCCGTCTGCCCGCCCATGGTGGGCAAGATCGCATCCGGGCGCTCTTTTTCGATGATGTTTTCCAGCACGCGCCAGGTAATCGGCTCGATGTAGGTCACATCAGCCATGTCTGGGTCGGTCATGATCGTGGCCGGATTGGAATTCACCAGAATGACACGATAACCCTCTTCACGCAGCGCTTTGCACGCTTGCGCCCCGGAATAATCGAACTCGCAAGCCTGACCAATAATGATCGGGCCGGCGCCAATAATAAGAATGCTTTTAATGTCGGTGCGCTTAGGCATGGTGCGTCTTTTTATGCTCAACTATCAAAGAGATGAAACGATCAAAGAGATACCCCACATCATGCGGCCCGGGGCTGGCTTCTGGATGCCCCTGAAAACAAAAGGCGGGCCGGTCTGTCCACTTCATGCCTTGCAGGCTGTCATCGAATAATGAGACGTGCGTCACCTTAACCTCTGCCGGCAAAGTGGATGCATCCACCATGAACCCATGATTCTGACTCGTAATCAACACCCGGCCCGACTCAATATCTTTAACGGGGTGATTGGCACCATGGTGACCAAACTTCATTTTCCGTGTTTTAGCTCCTGCTGCCAGCGCCATCAATTGATGCCCCAGGCAGATACCAAACATGGGCAAACGCCGGTCAAGAAACTCACGAATCGCGGCAACCGCATAATCACAGGGCTCTGGATCACCCGGGCCATTGGATAAAAATACGCCGTCTGGATTCATCGCTAACACTTCAGCGGCAGAAGTCTGCGCCGGCACGACGGTGAGCTGACAACCGCGCTCAGCCAGCATACGCAGAATGTTCCGCTTGATGCCAAAATCATAAGCAACCACATGAAACCGAGATGCAGTCTGCGCTGTAAAGCCTTTTCCTAATAACCATTCGCCCTCGCTCCAAGCGTAGGGCTTTGCCGTCGTCACAACCTTTGCCAAGTCCACACCTGAAAGACCGGGAAAAGCACGTGCCTGCTGTATCGCTTCGCTTTCATCCAATACCTCGCCTGCCATCAAGCAACCTGCCTGAGCGCCCTTTTCGCGCAACAGGCGCGTAAGCTTGCGGGTATCGATATCGGCAATCCCGACGATATTTTCGGCGCGCAGATAAGCGTCTAGTGTTTGTTCGCTACGAAAATTTGAGGCCAGCAAAGGCAAATCACGAATCACCAGGCCTGCTGCGCAAATACGGCCTGATTCACCATCCTCACGATTCACACCGTAACTGCCAATGTGCGGATAGGTCAGCGTCACAATTTGATGGGTATAGGAGGGATCTGTCAGAACTTCCTGATAGCCAGTGAGCGCTGTATTGAACACCACCTCGCCAACACTTGTGCCAGTGGCACCAATGGCCTTACCTCTAAATAGCGTTCCGTCGGCCAAAGCAAGAAGGGCGGGCGGAAAATGAGGCACAGTAGGCTCCTGAATCAAGACTTGCAGTAGATGGAACCAAACACCTTATTGTTTCACATGGTATTTGGCAAACCCGCGAATTATAGCGCTCAACATCGACCAGAGCAAACTCTGTTAGACAAAGCTGATCAATTAAGTGTTGGGTTTTATGGGCAGGATGTAGAAATGAAAGCGACAAGCAAAAGTGCTTGTGCGTCTTGCATGAAAAACATTTGTTTATGCGCGAGCTTGTGAATGGGTTCGCGCTAGTTCGGGGAACCCGGATATCTCAGAAAATGCAGCAGCCATAGCACACATCGAAAAGTTCAGGTTGCTGGTGCCGGGAGGGGGACTCGAACCCC
>JAUSQB010000437.1 GCA_030652715.1 Rugosibacter sp. | reverse complement strand
TGAGGCCGCCGAGCTGTGCAAAAAATTTCCGGTGTATGGCTGATTACCTGCATGACAAGGCTTTAGGCAGCACTTCGGTCAGGGGGCTGGCGTGAAGTGTCCTTTTTGTGCAGACGCCAACACGCAGGTGGTCGACACGCGCGAGAATGAAGAAGGCGACACCGTGCGTCGGCGGCGACGTTGCGCAGCATGTGAAAAACGCTTCACCACCTATGAGCGGGTTGAGCTGCAACTGCCGCAAGTGATCAAAAAGAATGGCAGCCGAACGGAATATCAGCGCGACAAATGCAAAGCCAGCATGATGCTGGCTTTGCGCAAGCGCCCCGTCACCACCGAAAGCCTGGATGCCGCGCTGGATCGCATCGAAGAGCGGCTCGTGCAACTGGCACAACGCGAAGTAGCGTCAGACCGCATTGGCGAGCTGGTCATGCGCGAACTAAAAAAACTCGACAACATTGCCTACATTCGCTTTGCCTCGGTGTATCGAAATTTCGAAGATGTGAATGAATTTTCCGAGGCTATCCGCGAAATAGAAACGCCGCTGCAAACGACACCAAACAACGCGCCGACCGAGTTGTGAGCATCCGTTGATGAGCTTCTCTGCAGATGATCATCGTTTCATGGCGCAAGCACTGCTGCTGGCGCAGCGCGGCATGAACACCACCACTCCCAACCCGCGTGTAGGCTGCGTAATCGTGAAAGCAGGCCAGGTGATCAGCGAGGGCTGGCATGAAAAAGCCGGCGGGCCGCATGCTGAGGCCGTTGCGCTGGCGAACTTAACATCCACTGCTGCAATGAATGCCACGGTGTATGTCACGCTGGAGCCCTGCAGCCATATCGGGCGCACGCCGCCTTGTGCGGATGCCTTGATTGCTGCGGGCGTTACGCGCGTTGTCACCGCGATGCAAGACCCGAATCCGCAAGTGGCGGGGCAAGGTTTGACGCGGCTTGGCGCAGCGGGCATTGCCACAGAATGTGGTTTACTAAGCGACGAGGCGCATGAACTGAACATCGGATTTGTGTCGCGCATGACGCGTGGCCGACCTTGGGTGCGGCTGAAAATCGCAGCAAGCCTCGATGGCAAAACAGCGCTCAAAAATGGGGTGTCGCAATGGATTACCAGCGCGGAATCTCGCCAAGATGCACACCACTGGCGCGCCCGCTCATGCGCCCTTTTGACCGGCATTGGTACGCTGAAAGAGGATAATCCGCGCTTGACTGTGCGCGGCATTACTACCTCACGGCAACCATTAAAAATCGTGGTGGATAGCCAACTGCAAACGCCGCCCGATGCCGCCGTGCTGGCCAATGGCAACGTGCTGATCGCCTGCGCGACAGACCATGCCACGCGCCGCGACGCATTGGCCGCTGCCGGTGCGGAGATTGTTGTGTTGCCCGCTGCGCACGGCAAAGTGGATCTTGTCGCCTTGCTGACCGAGCTTGGCCGCCGAGGTATCAACGAGGTGCTGGTCGAGGCGGGTGCCCGCCTGAATGGCGCGTTACTGCAAGAAAACTGTGTTGATGAATTATTGCTTTATCAAGCGCCGTTATTGCTGGGTGACACCGCACGCGGAATGATCACCGAGGCAAGGCAAAACGAATTGACTGATTTAGCTGATGTGCCACGACTGCATGTCATCGAGCGCCGTGTCATCAGCACCGACTTTTTTATTCGTGCGCGCTTTTTATAAATCTACGCGCCAGACTTGCTGCACACCGTCGCCGCACACCGCACACGCCGCATCGCGCGGAATGCGCACTTCACGCCAGGTCATGTGCAAGGCGTCCAGCAGCAACAGCCGCCCACCTAAACTTTGCCCGCAGCCCATGATGAGCTTTAACGCTTCAGCCGCCTGCATGCTGCCGATGATGCCAGTCAGGGGCGCAAAAACACCCGTCACTGCGCAACGCACATCATCGGCCGCTTCGGCTTCAGGGAACAGGCAGTCATAACAAGGCGCCTCCGGCCAGCGCGGATCAAACACGGTGATTTGCCCGTCAAAGCGAATCGCCGCACCGGACACCAAGGGTTTTTTCCAGCGCACGCACGCCCGATTGATCGCATGGCGCGTGGCAAAGTTGTCGCAACAATCGAGCACCACATCCGCTTGCGCCACCTGCTCATTCAACGCTTTGCCTTCCAGTCTTTCAGTGATGGCAATAACGTGACATTGCGGATTAATCTCCGCCAGAGTGCGCTGGCCCGAAGTGGCTTTGGCTTCACCGACGGATGCGGTGCGATGCAAAATCTGGCGTTGCAGATTGGTGAGGTCAACATGATCGCCATCGGCCAGAACCAGCGTGCCCACGCCGGCCGCAGCGAGGTAACAGGCGGCAGGCGAGCCTAGCCCGCCTGCACCAACGATCAGCACGCGTGCGTTCGTTATGGCCTCCTGGCCTTCAATGCCGATTTCAGGCAGCAAAATATGCCTGCTGTAACGCAGCAGCTGCTCGTCATTCATGGCGATTTATTTATCCTGCCGCAAATCAGGTGGCGTGTCGTCATGATCGCCGTGCAGATGGTGATCCCACGCTTTGGAATAAATATCCTGAGATTTTTTGATCAAGCGTTGCGGGCCATGCATATTGCGCAACTGGGTTTCTTCAGCAAAGGCGATCATCGCGCGCATAAAGCGGGCATACCAGCCATTATCCAGATGAAACCCCTGCTTGACCAACGCGCTGGCAATTCCATCGAATGTATATTCACTCAGCTCGTACCACAGCGACAATGAGTGTGCAGCGTTGCCTGAAAGTGGGCCCGCTTCAACCATCATCTCGGGCAATCCGGCAAGCAACGTATGGGCGGCAGCCGCATCACCCGGATACTTCGCATCGAAGCGCAATACGCGATGCTTGCGCGTACCGGGCTGCGGCACAAACATGCCAGGGCGCGGCCGATGTCCCCCCGCATCGCGCAGTTCGCGCGCTTTTGCAGGGGTCATTTTGCTCACGGGTTGCCTTTCGTAATCAGCGTTTGAGAATTTGCAGCGCTTTTAACAAATTCACCGCTTGCGAGAGCTGGTAATCGTCTTTAGAGGCAAACTCGATTGGCGCACGCACCGCATCCTCCTCTTCGTCCGTTTTGTTTTTCTTGCCATTTTTGGTGCGTGGTTTATCTTCTGACTTATCCAGCTTGCTTTCCGTTTTTACGTCGGTGCTCTTGCCATTTTCAAGATGCCGCTCAAGATCCGCTTCACGCACGCGGTCGCGTGCTTCGCCGTTAGCTGTTTCTTCCACCACGATATCCGGCGTGATGCCCTTGGCCTGGATCGAGCGGCCTGACGGCGTGTAGTAGCGCGCCGTGGTGAGCTTGATGGCGGTATTGTTAGAGAGTGGCAATACCGTCTGCACCGAGCCCTTGCCAAAAGTTTGCGTGCCCATGATGATCGCACGCTTGTGATCTTGCAAGGCACCCGCGACAATTTCGGAAGCTGAAGCCGAGCCGCCATTGACCAGCACGATCATGGGCACGGTTTTTACTTGGGCCGGCAAGTTTTTCATGTAGTCATCCCTGCCCCCGCGCAGGTAATCTTCCGGGCTGGAGATAAACTGGCGCCTGGCATCCTCAGTACGCCCTTCAGTGGATGTCACCAATGTTTTCGGCGGCAAAAAAGCGGCTGAAACGCCAATCGCACTGGTTAGCAAACCGCCCGGATCATTGCGCAGATCAAGCACCAGGCCCTTGAGCCCGTCTTTTTCCTGCTTCACCAGCTTGTCGAGGTGCTTGACTACATCGGCATTGGTTTCGTCCTGAAACTGGGTTATGCGCAAATAGCCATAGCCCCCTTCCAGCGATTTGGATTTAACGCTTTGCACCTTGATTTTTTCTCGCGTCAGCGTGACTTCAAACGGCTTGGCCTCGCCCTTGCGAAATACCGTCAAACGAATCTGCGTTTTGGGTTTGCCGCGCATTTTTTTCACGGCATCCGTCAGGGTCAGCCCCTTCACCAGCGTGTCATCCAGCTTGATGATGAGGTCTCCTGGTTTTAAGCCCGCTTTGAAAGCAGGCGTATCTTCAATGGGCGAGATCACTTTGACCAACCCGTCTTCCATCCCCACTTCCAGCCCCAGGCCGCCAAACTCGCCCTGGGTTGTGACTTGCATTTCCTTGAACGCTTCGGCATCGAGATACGCCGAGTGCGGATCAAGGTTGGCCAGCATGCCGCTGATGGCATGCGTGATCAGAGTTTTATCATCCACAGGCTCAACATAGCCCTGCTTGATCGCGCCATACACATCGGCAAAACTGCGCAGATCCTCAATCGGCAAGACCGACTCTACTGCACCTTTGCCCGCGCTGGCTGAAAAGTTGAGGCTGATAAAAATACCCGCGAGAAGACCGGCGGTGAGCAAACCAATTTTTTGCAGGGTACTGCGCATAGTGACTCCGTGTGACTGTGGATAAATAGGTGTAATTGTGCGTAACTGAGTGTGGTTACATTTGAAAAGTAGCAGATTAACGTGTGCCGATCCATTTTAGGGGATCGAACGCCTGCCCCCGGTGCCTCAGTTCGAAGTATAAACCCGGGTCAGGATGTCCGCCGCTATTACCGGCTGTCGCAATCGACTGGCCCGCAGCGACTGCTGCACCAACCTCACCGAGCAATGACTCATTGTTGGCATACACAGATAAAAAATCATTGCCGTGGTCAATAATCAGCAAATTGCCAAACCCGCGCAGCCACTCGGCAAAGACAATTTTTCCGGCGGCTACCGCATGAATAGGTTCGCCTTCTGTCGCGCGGATAAAAAGGCCTTTCCAGGTCGCACCGCCTTCGGCGCGGGCGCTGCCATAACGACCGACAATCTGCCCGGCAACAGGCATGCGCAGTCGGCCACGCAACGCTGAAAACGCACCACCTATCTGGCCTGGATCATAACTCGGCACAGCAGACCGTGCCGCCGGTGTCGGCTTGCCAGCGCCAACTTTCGGTGATACCGCAGCCTTATTCTCAGCGGCCTTTCTCGCAGCCTTCTTGCGCGCCGCCGCCGCAAGTCGGGCAATGACATTCGTCAATCGCTGTTCATCACGCCTTAAAACAGCAATCTCATTTTTCTGGCCGCGAATGCGTTTGGCCAATCGTGCCAACGCGACTGCACGTTGCTGTTGCTGAACTTTTAACTGATCCCGACTTTTCTCTTGTTGCTTAACAATGTCGGCCAACTGCGCTTGCTGTTCAAGCACCGCCCCGGTCAAACGTTGCTGCTCACTGACTGTCGCCCTCATCTGTTGCACCAAATTGGCTTTCGCGCGCGACAGCTGCGTCAGAAAATATTGATCGCGTGCCATCAGGTTAGGGTCACGCCCGGCTAAAAGCACAGCCAGGGCATCCGTGTCCCCAGAAAAAAACTGGCGCGTTAACAACTGCGCCAGATGGTCTTGTTGCGCCAACACTTGCTGTGCCAGCTGCTTGGTCTTCGCTTGCAGCGTGGCGAGTTTTTCTTCCACTGCACGACGCTCAAGCGTGAGCTGATGCAAGCGCTGATTGATAGCTGAAATCGTGGCCTCCGTTTCGCGCAGCTGCTCGCTGACATCCTCTTTTGACTTTTCTGTTTTGGATATATCGCGACGCAGCGACTCAATGCGCGCACGCACCGATTCAAGTGTACTTTTCTGCGTTTCGCCAGGTGCCGCCTGACTGACCACTGGGTACCCCAACAGGCAAAGAAAAAATAGCGTAAGCAACACTAGTCCGCCGACCTGGCGGATTTTGCCGACAGAACAAACTTGACGAAAAATCAACGGGCGCGGCGGCCATAAAGAAGAGATAATATTCAAATGGCACCGCAACCGACCCTCGACCCAATCAAGCTTCACGCTTTGGCTTTGCCCTGATTGGCTACCGCCTGAATGGCCGCGTTAATGGCGTCTTGATCGCCAAGGTAATAGTGACGAATCGGCTTCAGATCAGCATCCAGCTCATACACCAGCGGCTGGGCCGTGGGAATGTTAATGCCCACGATATCGTCATCAGACACCTGATCGAGATACTTGATCAACGCGCGCAAGCTGTTGCCATGCGCAGCAATAATTACACTTTTGCCTGCCTTGATGCTTGGCGCAATAGTGTCGTTCCAGAACGGCAGCACACGCGCTACGGTATCTTTCAAGCATTCGGTACGCGGCAACTCGTCCGCCGGAATGCTTGCATAGCGCGGGTCGCCCAGTGACAGACGCGGATCATCCTTAGCCAGCGGAGGCGGGGGCGTGTCATAGGCGCGACGCCAGATCAACACTTGCTGATCGCCATATTTAGCTGCCGTTTCTGCCTTATCCAGCCCTTGCAGAGCGCCATAGTGCCGCTCGTTAAGCCGCCAGGAATGCTGCACGGGAATCCACATGCGATCGAGTTCTTCGAGCACTGTCCAGAGCGTTTTTATCGCCCGACGCAAAACCGACGTAAAAGCCAGATCAAACGCATACCCTTCTTGACGTAACAGTTCGCCAGCGGCTTGTGCTTCGGCCATGCCTTTAGCCGTCAGGCCGACATCATGCCAGCCGGTAAAACGGTTTTCCTGGTTCCAGACAGATTCACCATGGCGGAGTAGAACGATTTTGTACATGAAACTTCCCGTTAATTAAAAAGACCATTTTAGCGTGCGGTGCAACGTCAAAGACAGAAGCGGCTCCTCTGCTCAGGTTACAATGTACCGCGTATTGATTTAGGCCATTCTGCGTCAAATACATGGATTGCCATGCAATACCATCTATCGTACATACACAATAAGGAAGTAGATTGCTCATGGAATTTTTGCAACAGAACTGGATGTGGGTCACTCTTGCCATCATCTCTGGCGGCATGCTGCTGTGGCCCCTGTTAAAAGGCGGTGGCAGCCAGGCGCTCACGCCGGGCCAGGCCACACTCATGATGAATCGCGAAAACGCGGTGATCATCGATGTCCGCGAAAGCGGAGAATGGAATAATGGGCATATTGCTGGCGCACGCCATATTCCCATGCCGTTATTGCAACAAAAAATGACCGAGTTGGAAAAATTCAAGAAACGCCCGCTGATTATTTGTTGCGCCTCAGGCAACCGGGCTTTGGTCGCCTGTAACACCTTGCGCAAAGCAGGATTTGAAAAAGTGTTCAACCTGGCCGGTGGCATGACCAGCTGGCGGGAAGCAAAACTTCCTCTCACCACGAAATAAATTTGTAGCCACTTAACAGGATAATCGCGTCATGGCTAAAGTAACGATGTATTCAACCGCAGTGTGTCCGTATTGCGTTCGCGCCGAACAGCTTTTGTTGCGTAAAGGCGTTCAGGATATCGAGAAAATACGGGTTGACCTTCACCCTGATCGGCGCGAAGAAATGATGCAAAAAACCGGACGCCGCAGCGTGCCGCAAATTTATATCGGCACCACTCATATAGGCGGGTTTGACGACTTGTTTGCCCTTGATCAGCAAGGCGATCTTGACGCTTTGCTGGCTTCTTAATATTTTCTTTTTTTTAAAACTCCACTGACCCCACCATGAGCGATCAACAAGCCGTTTTTAGCATCGAAAAAATTTATGTCCGCGACTTTTCTGTTGAGGTGCCCCATGCACCGCAGATTTATCTGGAGCGCGAAGCACCCGCGATTTCTGTGCAGATACAAACTACTGCTACCGATGTCAGCGACGGTGTATTTGAAGTCGTGGTGACGGTTACCGTGACTGCCCAAAAAGAAGAAAAAGTTTTCTTTTTGGTTGAGGCCGCCCAAGCCGGTATTTTCCAGATTAAAAATGTGCCGGAGCAGGATATGGAACCTGTGTTAGCCGTTGGCTGCCCCAACATATTGTTCCCTTATGTGCGCGAGACCATTTCAGATGCTGTCAATCGTGCAGGCTTTCCGCCCGTCATTCTTGCCCCGGTAAATTTTGAAGCGCTGTATCAGCAGCGTGCTGCCGAACAAGCCGCAGCAATCAATGCCGCCCCTGCCTCACTGCAATAGTCGGCGATGGTGATACGCCGTCCTTGCCAAACCTGTTACACAAAGCGGGATATTTTGCGCGTTGCGATAACCGTTTTCTGCGTTCTCTTGCTATCCGCTCCGGCCCTGGCCCTGGACTTTCTTTCTGTCGCAACACCAGCCGTGCTATTTGATGCGCCCTCAACCAAAGCCAGGCCCTTGTTTGTCATTCAACCCGGCACACCGGTAGAGCGCATAGTCAGCCTGGATGGCTGGATCAAGATTCGTGACAGCAAAGGCGATCTTGCCTGGATTGAAAAAAAATATCTGAGCGAAACCCGCCAGGTCATCGTGGTCGAGGATCGCGCACAAATTCGTGCTGCGACTGACGATAAAGCCGCGCTCGTATTTGAAGCCGAGCGCGATGTCGTTCTCACGCTGCTTGAAGCGTTGCCCGGATGGGCCAGGGTACGCCACCGCGATGGGCAGCAAGGCTTTATCAAATCCGCGCAGGCATGGGGCTTGTAGGATGACAAGGCGATCATGCAAATCACAGTTTTAGGCGCAGGCGCGTGGGGTACGGCATTAGCCATTGCCCTAGCGTCACGCCATCACGTCTGCCTGTGGGCACGCAATGCTGCACAAGTAGCGCTCATGGATGCGCGCCGCGAGAATCCGCGCTATCTGGCCAACTGCCCCTTTCCTGAAAACTTGCACGTCACACATGACCTCAACCCGGCCATTGCCTCCGCCGAGTTGTTGATTCTGGCAACACCCATTGCCGGTTTGCGGCCTTTGCTTGAACAGCTAAAGCAGATGAATGCACCAAAGGTATCTGTACCCCCCTTTTTGTGGCTGTGCAAAGGACTGGAAGCTGCCACCGGCAAGCTGCCACACCAAATCGTCGCGGATGTCTTTACCCTGCCAGGCACCGCAACAGCAATGCCATTCTTCTATGGAGCGCTCACAGGGCCCAGCTTTGCTGCTGAAGTTGCCCGCAACTTACCCACGGCGCTCACCCTGGCTGCCGATAGCAACAGCCACTTCGCCGCTGAACTGGCGCAAGCATTGCATGGCGGTAGCCTGCGCATTTATGCCAATGACGATCTCATCGGTGCCGAAGTGGGCGGGGCAGTTAAAAACGTGATGGCCATTGCCGCTGGCGTAAGCGATGGTCTGGGCCTGGGACACAATGCGCGCGCAGCCCTGCTAACGCGCGGTCTGGTGGAGATCACGCGTTTCGGCGTGGCACTCGGTGCCCGCCGCGAAACCTTCACAGGGCTCACCGGTCTGGGTGATCTGATTCTCACCTGCACCGGCGATTTATCGCGCAATCGGCGCGTAGGTTTGATGCTCGCCGAAGGCCAGAATCTTGCCGCCATACAACACACGCTGGGCCATGTGGCCGAAGGTGTTTTTACTGCGCACGAAGTAATGCAACGTGCTGCAGCCATGGGCATCGACATGCCCATCACCTCTGCGGTTGTTGGCCTGCTCGATGGCCGCATTACCCCATCCGAGACCGTACATCAACTCATGGCGCGTGATGCGCGCACCGAATAAGGCAGCGAAGCCAGCGCCTAAATTGTCGCCTGAATATTTCACCTGAGCGTGCTATTAAGCGCCACCTGAAAACCCGTTTTGCCGCCACGCTTCAAACACCACAATCGCCACGGTATTTGATAAATTCAAGCAACGATTGTTAGGCATCATCGGTAACCGCAGGCGCCTCTCTGGTGCGATATCCGCCAAGACATGCGTCGGCAGGCCGCTCGACTCTGAGCCAAATACAAACGCATCATCAGGTAAAAAGCGTGGGGCAGCGCTGGCTGCGTCGGTAGCGTCCTCCGCAGCATCAGCGCTGGCACTATTGCCGACACCGCTGCTTGCATAAGGGCGCGTCCCCTTGATGGTCAAAGCAAATAGCCGCGTTGCACCCTCTGCTTTGAGCATCTCGTGGCACGCTGTCCAATCGTCATGCACGGTAACAATCGCCAGATCGAGATAATCCATCCCGGCACGTCGCAATTGCGCAGCAGAAAGATCAAAGCCGAGCGGCTTCACCAGATGCAGACGTGCCCCGGTATTGGCGCACAGGCGGATGACATTGCCCGTGTTGGGTGGAATTTCAGGAGCAACGAGAATAACGTGGAACATAGGGATGGTCTGTGGGCTTTAAATCCAGCGCCGTAGAGCGAGGAGAGCGTACTTTTCTGGACCGCCTTGTAGCACATCCATAGCGCAGCGGGCAGCCTGCTCCTTCTTGCTGTGCAGGTGACTCATCGGTGTCTTCATCAGCACTGACTTTTACACGTTAAACAAAAAGTTCATCACATCGCCATCCTTGACCACATACTCCTTGCCTTCGGCGCGCATCTTGCCCGCCTCTTTGGCACCGGATTCACCCTTGTAGGCG
>JAUSQB010000424.1 GCA_030652715.1 Rugosibacter sp. | reverse complement strand
CGGGTTGGGAATAATCTGGCTACCCACAGGAAAGCGCCCCATATCCAGCGATTCAATGGTCATTTCGCGATTCATCTCGGCAAAGCGGGCGCGAATTTCATGCTCTGCCTCAGGATGCAAAAACAGGTCGACGCCTGCCGCAGCAGCAGCAGCCTGGCGCGTATGATCGTCAGGCGTATTGCCGATGCCGCCGAAGCTGAAGACAATGTCACTGCTCACTAAAGTGCGGCGAAAAGTATCAACCAAGCGTTGCCGGTCATCGCCGATAACCATCGCCCAGTCCAGATGCATACCCCGTGCAGCAAGGATTGCGAGTAGCCGGGGGAAATGGCCGTCAGCACGTTTGCCATGCATGATCTCATCGCCAATGATGATTGCACCAATCGACTGCATCGCATTGTCCTCTGTGTTGTCTTTTATATTATTTTTGCATTGTCCGCTGATTTTCTCAAAGACATCTTCAATGATTCAACGGCCAAATTGGGGAGCATCCAGCGTTCCTGCAACGGGTACGGCACCGCGCAGGTTGATGAAATTCGACTTGAGTTCAACCGCAAACCGGCCGCTCATTATCTTGTCGGCTGTAATATCTACATTACCTTTGGCTGTCATGATGCCATCGATGATTTTCACGTTCCGCAGTTGCGTCTTGCCCTTGTCATAGGAAAATGTTCCATCGAGCGTGGCATAGGGTGTTCTGCCACCGCTTCCCAATCCACGCAGCACTTGACTAAGGTCTATACCGTGGAGAACCCCGCGTTCGACCAGAAAGTTGCCTTCTGCACGTGCAGACTCCATAAGTACTGACGGGTCAGCTGCTTGCATTGCAAAGGCGCCACTCCCGCTGAGAACCCCGCCCCCTGATAGCGCAGGGAACATTGCCGCCGTATCAAGCAGTCTGGCCCGAGCTTCACCATTGAGCATCCACCCCGAACGCCAGTTCAGCCTCGCCTTGCCACTGACATAACCGCCATTGATTTCACCCGAAAAATCAGATGCTAGAAACTCCTTGTTTGCCAGCATGCCGACTGCCGAGAAATTAGTCAGTGTCAGCGTTGCGGGCTTGCTTGAATGCACGCTATCCAGGCTCAGAGGCAATATGTACGCTGCTGCACTTAACATCACACGCGCACCCTCGTCAGTCGCATTGAGCTCAGCACTGAACCTCTGGCCCGGTACTCGCAGCTCAATCTTCTTCCAGTTACCATTGGTATCCATCAAGGCATTGACATCGAACGTCGGCAATGCGCCGAACGGTGCACTCACTTGCACGCCTTTGACGTCGATGCGCGGAAAGCCCAGATTATTCGTTTGCGCCTTACCCGTCAGAACCCACGAAACCCCTTCGGCATTCAAGGTCGCCGATTCAGCGTCAACCAAAGTAACGGCATCTCGGCTATTGAAAAGTGCGCCGATGATGGAAGTCTTGGCCTTGACTAACGCAATGCGAATCTGACCCTGATCGCCAATAATGACATCTTGCAGACGCCAATGCGGCGTAGGCAACAACCAGAAGTGCAGGTCCTTCGCTTTGACCGGTTGTTTGAATTGAGCGGTAGCGGTTTTTTCGAGCGCGGACAATCGCTCATCAAATGAAATGACATGCAGGACAGCCACACCAGCGACAAGAGCAAACACAGCGGCTCGCACAAATCGGCGTCGCCCCTTTGCTCTCCCTCTGGATTGGCCTGCCGAGATATTGCCCATCGGCGCCAGCTTGCTTGCAATACGTGCTTGCCAAGCAGCCGTGGTCTGTCGCGGTGGCATTTCCGCCACAGGGGCTGACACTGCAAAGCGGTCAACCATCTCGTCCGCATACCCACTGGCGTCCTGCTCGGCAAGTTTCTGCCCTTCTTCTCTTTCCTTGGCTTCTGCTTCACGTCGCAGCCGCTCTTCGGCTTCTTTCTGCATCCGCTCTTCTTCAGCCTTGCGCTGTTTCAGAACCTCCGCTTCCTGTTTTGCCCTGGCTTCGGCCTCGCGTTGCAGACGCTCTTCAACTTGCCGTTGCTTCTCCAGCTGTATCTTTTCTTCAGCCGCTTGCGCTTCCTCAGCCTTGCGACGTGCCAAAGCTTCA
>JAUSQB010000417.1 GCA_030652715.1 Rugosibacter sp. | reverse complement strand
GTCCTCCAGCCAGCGGATGGTGTTGATGTCCAGGTTGTTGGTAGGCTCATCCAGCAGCAGGATGTCGGGGTTGGCGAACAGCGCCTGCACCAGCAGCACGCGCAGCTTCCAGCCCGGGGCCACCTGGCTCATCGGGCCGGTGTGCTGTTCGATGGGAATGCCTGCGCCGAGCAGTAATTCGCCAGCGCGCGCTTCGGCGGTGTAGCCGTCGTATTCGGCAAACTTGCCTTCCAGCTCGGCTGCACGCATGTAATCGTCTTCGCTGGCATCGGGGTTGGCATAGATCGCATCGCGTTCGGTCATGCAGGCCCACATTTCCGTGTGCCCCATCATCACCACGTCAAGCACTCGCACATCCTCAAAGGCAAACTGGTCCTGGCGCAAATACGCCATGCGCTCGCCCGGGTCGAGCGAGACATTACCGGCAGAAGAGTCAATCACGCCGGCCAGAATTTTCATGAAGGTGGTTTTGCCGGAGCCATTGGCACCGATCAGGCCATAGCGATTGCCGTCGCCAAATTTAACGGAGACGTTTTCGAACAGGGGTTTGCTGCCAAACTGGATAGTGATATTGGATGCGACAAGCATGAGCGGGTGACCAAAAAAAGCGACGAGAAAGCGACTGGAAATGCGCCTCAATAATGCGGCGTGGTGCGTATTCTATCGCCCAGACCAGTTGCTGACGAATCAAAGTACTTGGCGGCAGTAGAATGGCCGCCATGCTAAAAGTTTCCGGCCTTGCCTGTTCACGTGGAGAGCGTCGCCTCTTTGCGGATGTTTCCTTCTCGCTCGCCGCAGGAGAATGGCTGCATGTGCAAGGTGAAAATGGCGCTGGCAAAACCAGCTTGCTGCGGTTGTTGGTTGGATTGTCTCCGGCGGATGAAGGTGAAATTACCTGGCGCGGTGTGGCAGTCCCTTCGCCCGACTTTCACCGTGAGCTGATTTATCTGGGCCACCATGCCGCAGTGAAGGATGATCTGACGCCGCTGGAAAATCTGCGCTTTTCCGCCGCGCTCGATGGTGTTTGTCTGAACGAGCAGGCAGCGCTCGCAGCGATTGTTCGCCTGGGTTTGCGCGGGCGCGAGGACCTGCCGGTGCGCGTGCTTTCCGCCGGGCAGAAGCGGCGCGTGCTGCTAGCGCGCCTGTTGACACGTCCATCCCCCCTGTGGGTTCTTGATGAAGCCTTCAACGCACTTGATAGTCGCGCTGTGCAATTGCTTGGTGAGCTTATCGGCGAGCATCTTGCTGGCGGTGGCCTGGCTGTGCTTACCAGCCATCAGCCGCTGCCGCTGCCCGAGGGCAAGGGCTTGTTGTTGTGAATGCCTTCCTTGCCACTGTGCAGCGGGATATGCTGCTCGCTTTGCGGCGCAAAAGCGAAGTGCTGACGGCTGTGTTCTTTTTTGTCATCGTGGTCAGTCTTTTTCCGCTCGGCATCGGGCCGGAACCTGCATTGCTCAAGAAAATCGCACCAGGCGTGCTGTGGGTAGCGGCACTCTTGGCGACGCTGCTGGGCTTGCCCCGATTATTTGCCGCCGATCATCTGG
>JAUSQB010000402.1 GCA_030652715.1 Rugosibacter sp. | reverse complement strand
GGATTCAAGTTTGAAGTGCAGTTTTGATTAATGTGTTTGCCCGGCAAAAAGCGCTGATCGGAATGGTTTGATTTGGCTGACGCAGTGTACGTTGTGCTCCTCTGTTACTTTGACGGAGTAGCTTGTTTGAGCCTGTGTTCGGAGGGGGCTGTGTGTAGTGGTTTGGGCCGTTAGCGAAACATCTTTGCTAACAGCAGAAATACCATTACATGAGAAGGGTCTTAGTTGATTTGCCCGCTTTCGGAATTCAGTGCATTTTCCTGGCGGTCGAGAAACTCCTGCATACTGTTAATCCCGCGTAAACCGAGAATGGTGACGCGCACGGCAGCTTCGAGTAACACGGCCAGGTTGCGTCCGGCAGCGATAGGCAGGGTAACGCGACGCACTGGCATACCCAAAATGGTTTCATTCTGTGCATCAAGCGGCAGGCGGGCTGCTTCGGGTACGCCTCGGGCAGGTTTTTGCAAATGTACAATGAGTTTCAGGCGAATTTTGCGGCGGCAGGCGGTTTCGCCAAAAACCGTTCGGATATTAATCAAACCTAGCCCGCGAACTTCGAGAAAATCGCGCAGCAGATCAGGACAGCGGCCTTCCAGTACATCTAGTCCGATGCGGGACACATCCACAACATCGTCGGCGACCAGGCCGTGACCTCGCGAGATGAGCTCCAGCGCGAGCTCACTCTTGCCGGCGCCAGAATCGCCAGTGATTAGAACGCCCATGCCCAAAACATCCATCAGCACGCCATGCAGGGCAATTGTTTCTGCCAGTTGGCGGGAAACGAAATGGCGTAGCGTGTCGATCACATAAGCTGCAGGGAGCGGCGTTTTCAGCAGCGGTGTATCCGAGAGTTCGCAGTCGCGCTGCATGTCCGCAGAAACGTCAAGCCCGTCGGTGACGATCAACACGGGAGGTTGCGCCAGATGGATTGTTTGCATATGGCGCTTCACTTTTTCCGGCGCTTGGCGTGCGGCCCAGGCTAGCTCTGGCGCGCCGATGACCTGTATGCGTTCCGGATGCATCAGATTCAGGTGACCAACCAGATCGGCAGGCGCTACAAACTCTTCTTTGGCGGAGATGACCCGCGTCAAGGGGCCGCTTACCCACGTAAGCTGCAACCGTTCCCGGTTGCGCTCAAATAGTTGCGAGACGATGAGCTGGCGTTCCAATTAGCTGGTGCTCCAATTGGCGAACAAGCTGTGCAAGGTTGCCGTATCCGGCGCACTGGCGAGCTGCTCACGAAAACTGCGGTCGGAAAACATTTGTGCGAGTTCTGATAGCAATTGCAAGTGCTGTTCATTGGCGGCTTCAGGCACAAGCAGCACAAATATGTGGTTGACCGGTTTGCCGTCGGGTGCCTCGAATTGCACAGGCACTTCCAGGCGGAAAAATGCACCAAGCGGCTTTTTGAGCCCCTTGATGCGACCATGCGGGATGGCGACGCCTTGCCCTAGACCCGTGGAGCCGAGCTTTTCCCGCGCAAAAAGGGCTTCATACACGACGCTGCGAGCAATACTTTGATGATTCTCAAAAAGAATACCGGCGTCTTCAAAGACTCGTTTTTTGCTGCTTGCATCAAGTGCAGCAACGACATTGTCGGGAGATAACAGGTTAGCAATGCGATTCATGAAGGATTGCGCGGGAAAGTTGTCTGGCATTCACTAGCAGCAACTGAAAGCATATTGCGTGGCGTGTCAAGAATTATCCACATCAGGCTGCTTGTCGCGGTGATGCGTAGAGATTTTTTCTTTGTGTTTAAGTATTTGACGATCCAGTTTTTCGGCTAGCTGGTCAATGGCGACATACAAATCCGTATCCGTTGCATCGGCATAAATATCCTTGCCTTTGACGTGCAGAGTCACTTCGGCTTTCTGTTGCAGCTTGTCCACGGAAAGGATGACGTGCGTACTGGTGATACGATCAAAATGATGGGCTACCCGTTCCAGTTTCAAGGTGACGTGATCGCGCAAGGCGGGGGTAATTTCAACATGATGGCCGGTGAGATTGAGGTTCATAATATTTCCTTGTCAGTGGGTTACTCAGAGACTCTTCCTGAGGTTGGCGGGCGGGATGTGCAGCAATTCCCGATACTTTGCTACGGTACGGCGTGCTACTACGATCCCTTGCTCGCCGAGAATATCCGCAATACGTGCATCCGAAAGCGGTTTTTTGCCATCCTCGGCACTGACCAGCTGCTTGATCAATGCGCGTATTGCGGTGCTTGACGCGGCGCCGCCAGAATCTGTGGCGACATGGCTGCCAAAAAAGTATTTAAGCTCATAAACGCCTCGGGGGCTCGCCAGATACTTCTGGGTGGTCACTCGGGAAATCGTTGATTCATGCAGATTGACGGCTTCTGCTATTTCGCGCAGCACTAACGGGCGCATAGCAACGGCACCATGATCAAAAAAAGCACGCTGACGATCGACGATGGCTTGCGATACACGCAGGATGGTATCAAACCGCTGCTGCACATTTTTAATCAGCCATTTGGCCTCTTGCAGCTGAGTTGCCAGCCCCGCTGAACTGCTGGCGCCACTACCGGCCCCCCGTAAAATATCGGCATAGAGTTTGTTGATACGCAGCCGTGGCATGGCCTCGTTATTCAGCGTTACCACCCACTCTTTGCGTACCTTTTTTACGGTGACATCGGGGATCACGTAGCGTATATCCAGTGCGGAAAATTGCGATCCGGGGTGTGGGTTAAGCGAGCAAATGAGTTCCTGTGCCATGCGCAAATCCTCTGCTGAACAACGCAGGGATTTTGTGATGCGGGCGAAATCGCGTGCAGCCAGATGTTCCAGATGGCTTTCAACAATGGTTAGCGCCAACTGGCGTTTCGGGGATAACGGCAAGTTGTTTAATTGCAGCGCAAGGCATTCTTTCGCGCTACGGGCACCGATGCCAGGTGGGTCAAAATTCTGTACGTGACGCAACGCGCCCGCCAGTTCTTCGCGCAGTGTTTCATGATCCGTTTCGTCCGATGGAAAGAGTTCCAGCAAATCATCCAGTGACTGCATGAGATAGCCATCGTCATTCAATGATTCGATCAGCAAAGCCGTGAGTACCCGTTCGCGATCAGACAGCGGGGACATCATGAGCTGCGTGCTGAGGTGCTCTTGCAGGCTGGTGCTGGCGGTTTGTGTTTCACCACTGTCGACGTCATCGTCGTTGGGGTCGCGCGGGCCAGTGCTGCTAGAAAATTCGATACCCCAGCCTTCTTCGATGTGGCTGGAAAATTCCGCAGGTTCTTCAATGGTTTCATTCACATCGGACGTTGTGGATGATGGTGTGGGAATATCCAGCGATGAAGTGTAGCTTTGCTGATCGTGTTCGATACGTTCCAGCAAGGGATTTTCTTGAATGGCTTGATCAATTTCAGCGTTGAGCTCAAGTGTCGAGAGTTGCAGTAGGCGAATGGCCTGCTGCAACTGAGGCGTTAACGCAAGGTGTTGCGATACTTTGAGCTGGAGTGATTGTTTCATCACATTCTGAAGTGCTCACCGAGATAAATACGGCGCACGTTTTCATTATCAACAATCTCGGCAGGATGTCCAGCGGCTAACACCAGCCCATCGTTGATGATGGTGGCACGATCACAAATACCCAGGGTTTCACGGACGTTGTGGTCGGTAATCAAAACGCCAATATCCCGCTCTTTCAGAAAGCGAATGATGCTCTGAATATCGACCACAGCAATGGGGTCAACGCCGGCAAAGGGCTCATCCAGAAGAATAAAGCGCGGGCGGGTAGCCAACGCTCGCGCTATTTCAACCCGCCGACGTTCGCCACCGGACAGAGCAATTGCCGGACTTTTGCGAATATGGGTGATATGCAGTTCCTCCAGCAAAACTTGCAGCCGGTCATTAATCTCTTCTTCTGCAAGGTACTGCAGTTCAAGCACCGCGCGGATATTTTCATCCACAGTCAGTTTCCTGAAGACCGAGTTTTCTTGCGGTAGGTAAGAGAGACCGAGACGTGCGCGTTGATGAATCGGCATGTGGGTCAGACGATTATGTTCTTTACCTTCGTTGCTATCAATCCGGATTTCGCCCCCATCGGCGGCAACCAAACCGACGACCATGTAAAAGCAGGTCGTTTTTCCTGCACCGTTAGGGCCAAGCAGGCCAACAACTTCTCCGGCAGCGACTTCAAACGAAACATCTGTCACGACGGTGCGTGATTTATATTTTTTGCGCAGGTTATGCGCTGACAGGGTTGCGGCTACGGCTGTCATGCGTCATCTTCTCCTGGGGGGAGGCCCTCTTTCACCAACGGGTTTTTAAGCAAACGCCGAATCGTGTCGCTGGCAAAGCCACGGGCTTGCAGAAAGCGGGCTTGATGTGCCCATTCTTTAGCATCGGCGGGCACTGTTGCAAATTTTCTATCCCAGAGGCTGCGTGCACGCGCCAGATCGTCTGGCATATCGGCAATGGCCAGATGCGATTCGACCAATTCGCGGTCAAGGCCTTTGGTCAGCATGTCATGCCGCAAGCGCAATGTACCCAAACGGGCAGCCTGGGCGCGTACATAGCTTTCTGCAAACCGGGCATCTGATTGTAGGTGGCAAGCTTGAAGGTCTGTAATCACGGCGTTAATTTCTTCCTCTGTACCGTAAGCCGCCAACTTCCTGGCAAGTTCGGCACGGGTATGTTCGCGCCGAGCGAGAAGTCTGATCGCTCGGCTGCGCAGTGCATTCAAAGCGAATTACTCAGCCGGCGGAGGGGTATTCAAGCCGACAACACCCACGGCCGCGCGTACCTTGTTTTCAATCTCAGTGGCGAGCTGGGGGCGTTCGCGCAGAAAATCCCGTGCGTTGTCTTTTCCTTGACCGATTTTTTCGCCACCATAGGCATACCAGGCGCCAGATTTTTCGACAATCTTGTGTTCAACACCCAATTCGACGATTTCACCTTCGCGTGAAATGCCTTCCCCGTAGAGAATGTCGAAATGCGCTTCGCGAAATGGGGGTGCGACCTTGTTCTTGACTACTTTGACGCGGGTTTCGTTACCAATGACCTCGTCACCTTTCTTGATGGCACCGGTGCGCCGGATATCCATTCGCACCGAGGCGTAAAACTTGAGCGCATTGCCGCCAGTGGTGGTTTCAGGGCTGCCGAACATGACACCGATTTTCATGCGAATCTGGTTGATGAAAATGACCAGTGTATTGGTGCGCTTGATGTTGGATGTCAGTTTGCGCAAGGCTTGCGACATCAGCCGTGCTTGCAGGCCCGGTAATTGATCACCCATTTCGCCTTCAATTTCAGCTCGTGGCGTGAGCGCTGCGAC
>JAUSQB010000394.1 GCA_030652715.1 Rugosibacter sp. | reverse complement strand
TTCTTTGAGCATGCCCAGCGTGGCGCAGGTTTCCAGCCCCAGCGCCTTGACGGCGGAGATCATCCCGGCCACCTGTGCCAGGTCTTTTTCTTTCGGTCCGCGCCAGGCCGCGCCCATGCAAAAGCGCGATGCGCCCTTGTCTTTAGCGGCTTGCGCAGCAGCGATCACCTCTGCAATCGGCAGCAAGGCTTCGCGTTCGGCCTCGCCATAGCGCGACGACTGCGAGCAATAACCGCAATCTTCCGAACAACCGCCAGTCTTGATCGAGAGCAGGGTAGAGCGTTGCACCGCATTCGCCGCATGGTGCTGGCGATGCACTTCCTGCGCGCGAAACATCAGGTCGTTAAAGGGCAGCGCAAACAGCGCTTCGATGGCTTTGATGCTCCAGCGCAGAGCGGGCGCGGCTGAGGAGGTAGATTTGTTAATGGTTTCGATTTCGTTGGTAGCAAGAGCAGTCATTGCGGTGGACTCGATAGAATGCAAGGGAAGGCACGCATCTTGGTGGAAGGAGCAACGCTTGTCAATCAAAAACCGGGCAGCAAACGCAGTCAAGACAACCCTGAAGGCCACCATAGCAGCGCTGTTGCCGCGCGATTGTTTGCTATGCGGCGAGGCCAGCAATAACGCCGTGCTGTGCCCGGAGTGCAATGACCACTTGCCGCGTTTGACCACGCAGCGCTGCCCGCAATGTGCCTTGCCTACCCCTGGCGCCGAAGTCTGTGGCGCGTGCATGAAGCATGCGCCCTATTTCGACGCCACCGCTGCTATCTGGCAATATGACTTCCCGATTGACCGGATGATTCAGTCGCTCAAGTATTCGCGCCGTCTCGCCAGCGCCGACTTTTTCGGTGCCGAGTTAGCGCTATTGGCGGTGCCGCTTGTTACGTCACCTGACTTCATCTTGCCCGTGCCCCTGTCAGCTCGGCGGTTGAAGCAGCGCGGCTTTAATCAATCCATCGAAATCGCCCGCCCGCTGGCACGGCAACTCGGTGTCCCGCTGGAACTGAAAAACATCCACCGCCAGCGCGACACCACACCGCAAACCAGCCTGCCGTGGAAAGAGCGCGCCAAAAACATACGCCATGCGTTTGAGTGCCGGATTGATCTCACCGGCAAAACCGTGCTGATAGTGGATGACGTGATGACTACCGGCGCCACGCTAAATGAACTGGCCCGTACCCTCAAAGCCCACGGCGCAGTACGGGTGGAAAACTGTGTGCTGGCGCGGGCGCTGAAGCATGGTTGACCATCGATCAGTGCGGGCATACTGAGAGGCGCATGATTGCGCTTGCTCCGAAAACCGAATCCTGTACTACGTGGCGTTTGTAGATCGTGGCGATGTGCGCAGGGTCATCAGCCTGCGCCGCGCTAATCGTCGTGAGGTAAAGCACTATGTCGAAAGTCTCTAAGAAGCCCGCTATCCTTACGCCGACGGTAGCGGAGGACAAGGCCATTACTGCAGCAGCCAGAAGCGATCCTGACGCGCAGCCACTGACGCCACAGCAGTTGAAAGCGATGGTGCCACTGCGCGGGCTGCGTGGCCGACCGAAATCTGAAAACAAGAAGCTGCTGGTGTCAGTACGCTACAGCCCCGAGGTCGTTGCCTACTTCAAGGCTACCGGCGAAGGCTGGCAACCGCGCATGGATGGTGTGCTGCGCCAATACGTGGCGCGTCATTCGCGCAGTGCTTGAATGACGCAGCCCTGACTGTTCTTTCTTCCGCTACTGGCCACCTTAAAAGTCGGCGCTGGCGATACGGCACCAATGTCTTGCGCTACGTGCAGACTGTCATGCCATTGCTAATGAGAGTATCGTCGGTTATCGTAATCATCCGTAACTCCGATTCACCGTAACGTAAAGGAGCCATCATGAGCGTTGCAAAAGTGATTGAACTTACATCGAGCAGCAAAAAGAGTTTTGAAGATGCCGTCTCTTCCGGCATTGCGCGGGCGTCTGAGACGATTGCTGATATTCAGGGGGCCTGGGTAAAAGATCAAAAAGTCGTGGTGAGCAAAGGCAAGGTGACGGAATACCGTGTGACGATGAAAGTCACCTTTGTTTTGGCTGATGCCAAAGCCACGGCAAGTGCCAAGAAAAAATAAATTGCGGGAGACTGCATTTTTTGTGGATTTTGCAAGCTGAAAATTGAATCTTTTCAGCTTGCAAAGTTTTTTCAGTCACACGATATTTTTTACACAGGAGGCAAAATGAAATCACGTTCCGTCCTATTTTTAGCGGCTTCTACACTGTGTTTTTCTTTAGCGGCACATGCCGATATTACTGTGCCCATGAACAAGGTGGATGAGCAGGGTGTTGGCGCGCAAGTTGGTCAGGTGGTTATTAGCGAATCACCGTATGGCGTGGTGTTTAGTCCGACATTGGCGGGGCTGCCGCCGGGTGTGCATGGGTTTCACGTACATGAGAACTCCAGTTGCGGGCACAAGGAAAAAGACGGGAAAATGGTGCCTGCCTTAGCGGCAGGCGGGCATTACGATCCGGCGGCTAGCAAACACCATGGCTTGCCGTGGGGTGATGGGCATCTGGGTGATTTGCCAGCGCTTTTCGTGGATGCCACGGGCAACGCAAATAATCCCGTATTGGCGCCCAGACTCAAGATCGCCGATGTGAAAGGCCGTTCTTTAATGATTCATGCGGGGGGTGATAATCATGCAGATCACCCTGCGCCGTTGGGCGGTGGCGGTGCGCGCTTGTTCTGTGGCGTGATTCAATAAATGGCTGAGTGGGCCGCTGACAATAATTACCGCGATGTTTGAAAAAGAGCGCTTCATTGAGGAATGCCGTGCTGCGCTGAAGGAAAGTAACGCGCAGGCGGCAATTCGAGAGCTGGTGGCCAGCGCTGTGAGCGATCCCGCGCAGATCGTGCGCGGGCTTGGTGAGCCTGCGCGTGCAGGGGTTGAAACGCTTTACCGGGCGGATGATCTGACCATCCTCAACCTGTGCTGGGGGCCGCGGATGGAATTCAAACCCCACGATCATCGTATGTGGGCTGTCATCGGGATCTATGGAGGCCGGGAACAGAACATTTTCTATCGTCGCAACGAGCATGGCCTCGTGCAACACGGGGTTAAAGAGCTGAATACGAGGGACACGGTTCCGTTGGGCGCGGCAATTATTCATTCCGTGATCAACCCGCTGGATCAGATTACCGGTGCGATTCATGTTTACGGCGGGGATTTCTTTGCCACACCGCGCAGCGAATGGAATCCAAAAACGTTCGAGGAGTGCCCCTACGACGTGGCGAACACGTTGCAAGCCTTTGCAGATTCGAATGAACAACTCCAGGTCAAGAGCCTGCGCACATAGTTTGCTTATTGCGTGAAGTGGTGCCCGCTAGGGGCACGACAGATGTCGGGTACTGATTAATTGCCCCCGCACTAGCGTGCCTCTCTCGTTTCGTCGATAATAGCGAATTTTCAGGAGGGGAAGTCTCCCCTTTCTTCTTTTTGCGATGACCACGACAATGCCGCTTTCTGTTGCTTCACCTTCCATTCTTGCCAACGCCATTCGTGCCCTTGCCATGGATGCCGTGCAAAAGGCGAATTCCGGCCATCCGGGCGCGCCCATGGGCATGGCGGATATTGCCGAGGTGCTCTGGCGACGTCATCTGCGCCACAATCCGGCGAATCCGCATTGGCCAGGTCGCGACCGGTTTGTGTTGTCCAACGGGCATGCGTCCATGCTGCTGTATTCCCTGCTGCACCTCACGGGGTATGACGTCTCGCTGGATGATCTGAAGCAGTTTCGCCAGTTGCACAGCAAAACGCCCGGCCACCCGGAATTTGGCTACACGCCCGGCGTGGAAACGACCACCGGGCCGCTAGGCCAAGGCATTGCCAATGCGGTGGGCATGGCACTCGCTGAAAAGCTATTGGCGAACGAATTTAATCGCCCCGGCCACGAGATTGTTAATCACCACACCTATGTTTTCCTAGGTGACGGTTGCCTCATGGAAGGCATCTCGCATGAAGTGTGTTCGCTGGCGGGCACGTGGGGTTTATCCAAGCTGATTGTGTTCTGGGACGACAATGGCATTTCCATCGACGGCCATGTCGAGGGCTGGTTTACCGAAAATATCCCCGAGCGTTTTAAGGCTTACGGCTGGCAGGTGATCAGCGGTGTCGATGGGCATAATTCAGAGGCCATTGATGCGGCCATAGGCCAGGCCCAGGCGGATACCCAGCGGCCAACATTGATCTGCTGCAAAACGGTGATCGGCAAAGGCGCGCCCAACAAGCAAGGCAGCCATGATGTGCACGGCGCGCCGCTAGGCGATGCGGAAATTGCTGCCGCTCGCGCTGCCTTGGGCTGGCCGCATGCGCCGTTTGAAATTCCGGCGGATATTTACGCGGCATGGGATGCAAAAAAAACCGGTGCAGCCTTTGAGGCGGTCTGGCAGCAAGGGTTTGATGTCTACACCAAGGCACATCCTGAGTTAGCGGCCGAATTTACCCGCCGCATGGCCGGTGATTTGCCCGCCGACTGGGAAGCTCACGTGGCGGCTGTACTGGAAAAACTCAACGACAAAGCTGAAACCATCGCTACGCGCAAGGCCTCGCAAAACAGCATCGAAGCCTTTGCGCCCAAGTTGCCGGAACTGCTTGGTGGCTCGGCAGATCTGACGGGATCGAATCTCACCAACTGGTCAGGTTCCAAGGCGGTAACGCGGGCAGGTCACGGCAATTACATTCACTACGGCGTGCGCGAGTTTGGCATGGCGGCGATTGTGAATGGCTTGACTTTGCACGGCGGCTTTATTCCCTATGGCGGCACGTTTTTGATGTTTTCAGAATACGCGCGCAATGCCTTGCGCATGGCCGCGCTGATGAAGCAGCGCTCGATTTTTGTGTTCACCCACGATTCAGTCGGCCTGGGCGAAGATGGGCCGACGCACCAGCCGGTAGAGCAATTGGCGACCTTGAGGTTGATTCCTCAGATGGAAACCTGGCGCCCTTGCGATACGGTTGAATCGGCTATTGCCTGGGCGTGTGCCATCGAGCGGCGGGACGGCCCGACTTGTCTGGCATTTTCAAGGCAGAATTTGCCGTTTGTTAAACGTAGCGCAACAACGCAAGCGGCTATCCGGCGTGGCGGTTATGTTTTGTCTGAGGCGGCTGGGGCATTGCAAGCAGTGCTGATTGCGACTGGGTCAGAGATTGATCTGGCGCTCAAAGCGCAAGCGCAACTGGCCACCGAGGGCATTGCCGTGCGCGTGGTTTCCATGCCGTGCACGAATCGTTTCGATCAGCAGGATGCGGCTTACCGCGCCAGTGTCTTGCCGCAAGGCGTCAAACGCGTGGCGATCGAAGCCGGGGTGACGGATGGCTGGTATAAATATGTCGGGCTGGAAGGCGCGGTCATTGGCTTGGACCGCTTTGGTGAATCGGCACCCGCAGGTGCCTTGTTCAAGGCGTTTGGTTTTACCGTAGACAATGTGGTCGCTACGGTAAAGGGTCTTATCTAGTTTTTTATTTCAGGAGTTTGACATGACGATCAAGGTTGGCATTAACGGATTTGGCCGCATCGGCCGCATGGTGTTCCGCGCTGCGGTACAAAATTTTTCTGATATCGAAATCGTCGGTATCAATGATCTGCTCGAGCCGGATTATCTGGCCTATATGCTCAAATACGATTCGGTGCATGGCCGCTTCAAGGGCGAGATTTCGGTCGAAGGCAGCACCTTGATCGTGAATGGCAAGAAAATCCGCCTGACTGCGCTCAAAGACCCTGCCGAACTCAAATGGAATGAGGTCAATGCCGATGTGGTCATCGAATCCACCGGGCTTTTCCTGACCAAGGAAACAGCGGCATTGCACATCGCAGCGGGCGCGAAAAAAGTCATCATGTCTGCGCCCTCGAAAGACGATACGCCGATGTTTGTGTTTGGCGTGAATGATAAAACCTACGCCGGGCAGACCATTGTTTCCAATGCCTCCTGCACCACCAATTGTTTGGCTCCGGTAGCCAAGGTGTTGAACGATATCTGGGGTATCAAACGCGGCCTGATGACGACCGTGCATGCCGCCACTGCCACACAGAAAACCGTGGACGGCCCGTCCAACAAGGATTGGCGCGGCGGCCGTGGCATTCTGGAAAACATTATTCCATCGTCAACCGGCGCCGCCAAA
>JAUSQB010000097.1 GCA_030652715.1 Rugosibacter sp. | reverse complement strand
TCCTTGGTCCAGATGTCATAGGCCTCATCGTCTTCGGCATACACGGTGACGTAGAGCTTGTCTTGCGGCAGCTTGAAAACTTCGGTGAGCAATTCCCAGGCGTAGTGAATTGCATCGCGCTTGAAGTAGTCGCCAAAGCTGAAGTTGCCCAGCATCTCGAAAAACGTGTGATGTCGCGCGGTGTAGCCGACGTTTTCCAAATCATTATGTTTGCCACCCGCGCGCACGCATTTTTGCGAGGTGGTGGCACGATTGTAGGGGCGCTTGTCGAAGCCCAGAAAAACATCCTTGAACTGGTTCATGCCCGCGTTGGTGAATAGCAGCGTCGGGTCTTCATGTGGCACCAAGGAGCTGGAAGCCACGATCTGATGCCCCTTGCTGGCGAAAAAATCGAGAAATTTCTGGCGGATTTCGGCGGATGTCATGGCGGTAGGGATGATATGGGCAATGATGCAAAGTGCTGATTTTACGCGAGCACAGCAAAAAAAAGCCCGCCATGAGACGGGCTTTTGTCAGCGGCCAATCCGATTAACGGCGATGGGAACGGGTCTGTGAGTGATCTTTTATTCCTTGGTGATTGGACTCATGCTGCCGGTCATGTTTTTCTCGCGAGAGGTGACGGCTTTGCACAGTCTCCGCTTGCTGAAGCCGCTTGCGTTCCTGCGCCGTTACGCTGCCATCGCCTTTGGCTTTGTCTTCCATGCCCTGAATATGTTCTTGCGCCTTTTCAAGAGGATTGGCTTCCCTGTTTTTCAACGCCCCGGACTGCGTCCCTTGCTCAATGCGCTGTTGCCGATGATCCATGCCAGGCGTGCTGGTTTGTGCCAGCACAGGCAGGGCAGCAGAGAAGGTCAATGCGGTGAAAAGAATGCGTGATAGACGTGAAGTGCGTGTCATTTTTTGCTCCTTGTGTGAGAGTGAGATAAGCATGCGTGCATGGGGTAAGCCCATGCGCAGATTAACGCGGCAGCACGCAGAAGGTGACAAGAGAAATGTAAGCAGGTGTGAGCCGAATTTACATTTCTTCCGGCAGCCAAAGATCAATGCGGTCGGTGAATATTGCGCTAACGCCTGCGGCAAACAGGGCGGCTGCCGTGGCACGATCATTCACGGTATAACAGGCCAGCGGAACGCCGCTGTTACAAAGTGGCGCGATGAGTTCTGCGGAAATGCCTGCTGCTGCGGTATGCAAGGCAGATGCGCCGCAGGCCTGTAGCTGTTCGCGCCAGTCGGCAGGAATCGTCTCGGTCAGCAAGGCACGTGGTATGGCCGGGGCAAGGTGCATCGCCTGTTGCAGCGCCAGTGCAGAAAATGACGATAGCAAGACAGTGCCCGGCTTGCTGCTTGCAACCTGTGCGGCAACAAGGGTGGCAACGACACGTCCCGTCCAGACTTCGGTGCCCGGCGTGGGCTTGATTTCCACATTGACCCACAGGCCGAGCTCGGCGCAGGTTTGCAAGGCAGCTTGAAAAGTCGGCGCTGGCTCGACGGCGAATGCACGATGATATTTGCCACCGACATCAAGGCGGGCGATTTCCGCAGCGGTTTTGCTGGCGATAAAGCCCGCGCCATTGGTGGTGCGCTCCAGCGTTGCGTCGTGCATCAGAATGGGCACGCCATCGACGGTCAACGCAACATCGAACTCCACCCCCCGGCAGCCCATGCGCGCTGCAATGCGTATTCCGGCCAAAGTATTTTCCGGTGCCAGCGCGCCGCCGCCACGATGGGCAATGATGCGCGGGTAATACATCACATCATGCGGAATTATGTACGAGACTGCTTGACCCGGCGTGTTGTCTTGGCGGCGGGTACAGCGGCATGATTGGCGCGGAGCGTGGTCGTATCCAGGGCCTGTTTGGCTGAGAGCGATGTGTTCCAGACGAGGGTAACTTGTTCATCAAGTGCTTGATGCAGGCGGTCACGCAATGCGCCGGGACGCAGGCGTGTGCTGTCAGCGCGCGAGATGGCAAGCCGTTGCTCGGCTGCCTCTGCCAGGGCAGCGGGCATACCCGATTCGCGCAGTGCGGCGAGTGCTGCCGGTGTCATGGGCAACGAGCCGCTGGCGCGCACCCAGTCCTTTTGCACGTCAGGCTGCAACAGATAGCTGACAAAGCGGGCGGCCAGCGCATAGGCTGCTTTGGGTTGTCCGGGAAGTACCCATAGCGCCGCTCCATCGGGCAGTACCTTTTCGCGTTGTGCGCCATAGGCATCGTCGTAAAAGGGGAGCGGGGCAAGGGTGACATCCATACCGGCAGCGCGGGCAGCGACATACAGGGTGGATTCGCCAGTAATCATGGCGCATTCGCCCTGCAAAAAGCGCTGGCTGCCTTCATCGTCCGGCCCGAAATAGCTAAAGTAATGGCTCTTTTGCCAACTGGCCAGCAGTGCCAGATGCTTGACGTTCATGAGACTGTTTGCCTTTACTTTTTCGCTGCGGCCCGTGCGAACATCAATCTGTTCGCCATGCTGGGATGCGGTATTTTCAAGATGTACCCAGGCGAAGCGACTGCTGGTCAATGGGCATTTGATACCATTGTCAGACAGCGTGCCGGCAAGATTTTGCACATCCAGCCAGGTACGTGGTGCCAGATCAACCGTTTTTGCAACGTGGGGCAGATGTTTGCGATTGATCAGCAGGACGGGTAGCGACATTCCTATGGGCAGCGCTTGCGGTTGCCCTGTACCATCTGCAACAGCATCCAGCATTTGCGGATAGAAAAGGCTTGCATCCAGTGGCTGGCCGTGGTTGCGCA
>JAUSQB010000369.1 GCA_030652715.1 Rugosibacter sp. | reverse complement strand
ATCGCCAGCGCCGACTTTTTCGCTCATGGGTTTATTCATGCTGTGGCAACGCGCACCCTCCGCACGCCATGCCGCGCTGCTGGGTTTGGCCTGGGGCCTGGGCTGTTTTCTCACTGGCGTCTCGTGGGTGTATGTCAGCCTGCGTGAGTTTGGCGGCATGGCCATGCCACTGGCCATCATCGCCACGTTTCTGTTCTGCCTGTTGCTCGCCACCTTCCCCGCCATCGCCGGGGGCCTTTTCGCTTGGGGTCAGGCACGCGCCAAGCCTGCCTCACCCATCCGGCCAGCCTTGCTCTTCGCTGGATTATGGACGCTCAGCGAATGGCTGCGCGGCACCGTGCTCACCGGCTTTCCCTGGCTGGCCGTGGGTTATTCGCAAAGCCCGCCCAGCCCGTTAGCCGGTTGGGGTGTCGTGCTTGGCGTGTATGGCGTCAGCGGCCTGGTGGCCCTGATCGCCAGCCTGGGGGCTGTGCTCATATCACAGCGCGGCAAATCACTTAAGGCCTGGCTGATCATTGCATTCATCCTTGCCAGCGGCGCTATGCTGCGTCACATGGAGTGGACGCAACCCATCGGCAAACCCATGACCGTCTCGCTATTGCAAGGCAATGTGCCGCAAAGCCTGAAGTGGGACCCGAATCGCCTGGCGCTTTCCATCGACACTTACACACGGCTCGCGCAGCAACACCCCGCCGCACTCACCGTGCTGCCCGAAACCGCCCTGCCCCTGATGTTCAACGAAGTGCCGCTGGATATTCTGCAAGGCTTCACGCACCACGGCGCTGCTTTGATTGGTGCCCCAATCGCCACAAAAACGAACGAATACACTAACGGCGCCGTCTTGCTAAAGCCGACTTTTACCGGCACGCCCGGGCAAGCCAGCGCCTACGCCAAGCGCCACCTCGTGCCTTTTGGCGAATATGCCCCGCCCGGCTTTGCGTGGTTTTTTCAGATGGTAAACATCCCCATGTCCAGCTTTACCGCAGGCTCATCACGTCAAGCGCCGCTGATCTTGGGCGAGCAAAAAATCGCACCCAACATTTGCTATGAAGATATCTTTGGCGAAGAGTTGCTCACCGCCCTGCCGCAAGCTACGCTGCTGATTAACCTGTCCAACACTGCCTGGTTTGGCGATTCGCTCGCTCAACCCCAGCATCTGCAAATCGCCCAGATGCGCGCCATAGAGACCGGCCGCACCATGCTGCGAGCCACCAACACCGGCATGACGGCAATGATTACACCCAACGGCACCGTGGCCGCCGCGCTACCGCCATTCACCACCGCTGCGCTCACCGTTAGCGCACAGGGTTACAGCGGCCTCACGCCTTATGCGCGCTGGGGTAATCTACTCGCCCTCATACTCGCTGCGCTTGCCTGCCTGCTCGCCCTTCGGCGTCGCGCCACAACTCGCTAACTCAACTCGATGGAAGCAGTTATTCAACGGTAAATCCAGGGCATAGCCGACTCGCCAGTTTAGATAAAACTCTGGTAACTGGCGGCAAAATATCCTGACCAGTCAAGCAACTCCGGGGGGGCTTGGTACCATATTGCCCGCACCGACTTTTCAAGCATCGCCAGGCGAGCCGGATTTTGCCAAACGCCTATAAAATCCGCAGCCTCCTCCTCTCGTTGCCGTCATGACAAAAAATCAGCTCGAACTGCTTTCCCCAGCCCGCGATGCCGAGATTGGCATTGAAGCCATCAAGCATGGCGCCGATGCGGTGTATATCGGCGGCCCCTCGTTTGGCGCGCGCCTTAGTGCAGGCAATGCGGTAGCCGATATTTCCCGGCTGACCGCCTTTGCGCATCGCTTTCACGCCAAAATTTTCGTCGCGCTCAACACGATACTTGACGACCAGGAAATTGAAACCGCGCGCCAATTGATCTGGGAACTCTATGACGCGGGGGTGGATGCACTCATCGTGCAGGACATGGGCTTGCTGGAACTGGACTTGCCGCCGATCCAGCTGCAC
>JAUSQB010000092.1 GCA_030652715.1 Rugosibacter sp. | reverse complement strand
GCTTTGAGCGCATCCACCGCGCTAATCTTATCGGCATGGGTGTTTTGCCATTGCAATTGCTCGGCGAGGATTCAGCCGCATCACTGGGGATTCTTGGCAGCGAAATTTTTGACCTCGAAGGACTGAACGACGAGATTCAACCACAGCAAGAGGTAACTTTGGTGGTTCATGAATTCAATGGCACCACGCGGCGCATCGCACTCCGCTTGCGTATCGATACGCCGATTGAGGTCGATTACTACCGGCATGGCGGCATTCTGCCGTTCGTGTTGCGCCAGCTTTTGTCGACATGATGTTGTTGGGTTTGAGCCCTGGTGCGCAATAAAATTTCTGTCTGTAAATAATCATTTTTGGATATTGATAATGAAACTTCGCCTCTGTCTTTCTGTTGTTTCTTTAGTTTTTCTTGCCGGCTGCGCTACCGTGCGCAACCCTGTGACGGGGCAGTATGAACGCACGGTAATGGATGAGCGCAGCGAGCTTGCGGCGGGACAAAAAGCGCATCAGGACGTATTGAAAGAATATCGTCCCCTGGACACCCCGGCGTTGCAGGCGTATGTGAACTCAGTCGGCCAAAAGCTGGCCAAAGCATCGCACCGCGCTCACCTTGACTGGCACTTTACGGTGGTGGATAGCCCCGAAATCAATGCGTTTGCTCTGCCGGGAGGGTATGTCTATGTCACGCGCGGCATCCTGGCGTATTTGAATGACGAGGCAGAGCTTGCCGGTGTCTTGGGGCATGAGATCGGCCATGTCACCGCGCGCCACGCCTCGCAACGAGCGACACGCCAGCAAGCCGCAGGTGTGGGTGTGTTGCTGGCGAATGTCTTGGGGTCTGTGCTGGAAAGCAAAGGCTATGGCGGCGCGGGTGATTTCACCAGCCAGATTTCACAAGTCACTGCGGCAGGTTATATCGCATCTTACAGTCGTGATCAGGAGTTACAGGCTGACCAACTGGGCGCTGAATATCTGGCAGGGAATCAGTACGATTCCGCGCGCATGATTGATGTCATTCGCATGTTGAAAAATCAAGAGCAGTTTGGGCAGGATATTGCCCGTCAAGAGGGCCGAGCCCTGGCGCCGCGTGTTGATTGGTTGGCGTCCCATCCAAGCGGCGATAAACGGTTGGAAGACATCCGCCAGACGGCCTTGCTGCACCACAATCCACAAGCCGCGAGCGGGCGCGAGCGTTACTTGAAGGCGATTGACGGCATCACCTTTGGCGAAAGCCGCGAAGAAGGTGTGACGCGTGGCCAGCAGTTTTTTCATGAGCCTATGGGGTTTGCGCTGACTGCTCCCCAAGGTTGGCGGATACAAAATACATCCAATGAGCTCACCTTGCTGAATAGTACGGGAGAAGCTGCGCTAACCATGCGTATCGTGCCGACCAGCGCGGGTGCAACGCATGCAGATATTGTGCGTACAGTGTTTAATCCCGTCAGCGGCAGCACAACACAGGCAACGATTAACGGTTTTTCCGCCACGCATTTTGTTGGTGTGGCGCGCGTGCAGTCTGGAACGCAGACGGTGGATGCAACCCTCATTACCGGACCTAAACAGCAGAACTATCTTTTTCTGCACATCGCCAAGAATGCGGCGATTTTGCAACGCGAACGTGAGGCTTTGCTTGGTGTAGAAAAAACCTTTCGTGCCATGAGTGAAAAGGACCGCATCTTGGCCCGCCCTTGGCGCATAAAACAGGGGGCTTTCCCTGCGGGCGGCTTTGCGCAATTGGCCAAGCGTGCTCCAGCAGCTTTAGCCAACGCAGAAGCACAATTAAGATTGCTGAATGGCGCCTATCCCGATGGTATGGTCAAGCCGGGTAGCTTGGTGAAAATGGTGGAGTGATTGGTGCGCAGAAAAAGCATCCATCATTCATGTGTGACAAAGGTACTGATCGCACAGGGACGAAAAAGTCGGCGCCTCAAGGATACTTCTTTTGGGGCGCGCTGATGAAACCCCTGCACAGCGAGACGGCGATAAAGCAATGAAAGCGGCGAATTTACGCCGACCATCATCTATCGTGATGGATTTACCCCCGCACTTCACCATTCCCCAGCACGATCCACTTTTGCGAGGTCAGCCCTTCCAGGCCCACCGGCCCGCGGGCGTGGAACTTGTCGGTGGAAATGCCGATCTCGGCACCCAGGCCGTATTCAAAGCCATCGGCAAAGCGTGTTGAGGCATTCACCATGACGGAGGCTGAATCGACTTCGCGCAAAAAGCGCAGGGCGGTGGTGTAGTTTTCCGTGACGATGGCCTCGGTGTGTGCGGAAGAGTATTTGTTGATGTGGGCGATGGCCTCATCAATATCGGCCACTACTTTGCAGGAGATGATCGCCGCGAGATATTCGGTGGCGTAGTCTTCCTCGCTGGCGGGTTTGGCGTTTGCGACTAGCGCGCGGGTTTCATCGCAACCACGAATCTCGATGCCACGTGAGGTGAGCATGGCCGCGATTCGGGGCAACAAGCTTGCCGCGATCGGGCGGGCGATGAGCAGGGATTCGGCAGTATTGCAGGTACCCAGCCGCTGCGTTTTGGCATTTTCAACAATCGCGAGTGCTTTTTGCGGGTCAGCGGCGCTATCCACATAGACATGGCAATTGCCGTCGAGATGCTTGATCACCGGCACGCGCGCTTCCTTAGAGATGCGTTCGATCAGGCCCTTGCCGCCACGCGGCACGATGACGTCGACAAATTCCGGCATGGTGATGAGATAACCCACCGCCGCGCGATCGGTCGTGTCGATCACCTGTATCGCCGTTTCTGGCAGGCCAGCGGCGGCCAGCCCTTGTTTCACGCAAGCGGCAATGGCTTGATTACTGCGAATGGCCTCTTTGCCGCCGCGCAAAATGGCGGCGTTGCCGGATTTAAGGCACAGCGCTGCGGCGTCTGCCGTGACATTCGGCCGCGCTTCATAAATGATGCCGACAACGCCCAGCGGCACGCGCATTTTGCCGACCTGTATGCCTGAGGGGCGACGTTTCAAGTCGGTGATCTCACCCACCGGGTCAGGCAGTGCGGCCACTTGCTCCAGCCCTTGGGCCATGGCTTCGATGCCTTTTTCGCTGAGCGTTAAGCGGTCCATCATCGCGGCATCCAGCCCTTCTGCTTTCGCGGCAGCAAGGTCGGCGGCATTCGCGGCCAGCAGTTCATTGCGCTGGGCGCGAATCGCGCTGGCGATGGCGAGCAGGGCGGTATTTTTAGCGCGGGTCGAAGCGCGGGCTACGGCGTGCGAGGCGTCGCGTGCCGTCTGGCCGATTTGCAGCAGAGTGTCTTTGAGCGTCATGAGGATGTCCTTGGGCGGGTCAAACGTAAGGCGAGCTGTAAAAATTCATTCCATAAATCACCTGTAGCGAGACCCTTGATCATGCGGTCAATTTTTGCCGCATGCAAGAGGGCCGGGTGGTTTTGTGCGGTGCGCGCTTCATTGGCCAGCGCCCACAAAACCAAGGGTGGTGCAGCGCCTTCTGCCTGCAAGCCTTCTAGCGTGCGTACAGCGCGCACGGTGTCGCGGGTTTTCAGCGCATCGCGCAGATCAGAGACATCATAGCGGGCGACATTCAACACGGCTGCTTCTATCTGCGCGAGTGAAACTTCCCCGGTGGGATAGATCAGGCCGAGCTTTTGAATTTCCTGGTGCGCGGCGAGCAAGTTGCCTTCAACATGCGCGGCGATAAATTCCAGCCCGTCGCGTGATGCGGTTTGTTGCTGACGTGCCAGGCGCTCGGCCAGCCACTGTGGCAGCCGCGCCAGGGGCGGGGCATTGCATTCAATAGCGACACCGGCCTGGCTGAGTGCAGTGACCCACGCGGCTTTTTTTGCTTGCCAGTCGAGTTCGGGAAGCGTAATCAAGGTCACGGTTCCCGAGCCTAATATTTTGCAGTAGCGCTGCAACGCCTCGCTGCCTTCACGCCCCGGCTTGCCTGAGGGAATGCGCAGGTCAATGAGCTTGGTTTCGCCAAACAGCGATAAGTTGCCCGCCGCTAAGAAAAGGTCGTCCCAGCGAAACCCCGTGCCCGCCACAATCACTTCACGCTCGGTAAAGCCTTGGCGACGGGCCGTGAGGCGAATGGCATCGGCCGCTTCAATGACCAACAGCGGCTCGTCACCGTGCA
>JAUSQB010000347.1 GCA_030652715.1 Rugosibacter sp. | reverse complement strand
GCGAGTTCGGCCAGATGCGCGGCGATCTCGCGCGTGACGCGGGCGGTTTGCCGTGAAGGATCAAGCGCGAGCGGGTCGGTGAACAGCAGCCGCAAATGATCACGGATGTCGTCGCGCAAAAAGTCGGCGATGGTGATACGGTGGCTGCGCAGATCCGGATACGGCGTGTAGGTCGCACCCGAGCGCGAGAACTCGCTGTACAGCTCGATCACATTGCCGACATCGACGATGACCAGAAACGGCGGCCGACCTTCGTCGCTGGGCAGGGCGCGGGCGTAGTTTTCGGCCTGGGCGCGGGCGCGCAGCAGGGCATCGTCAAATGTTTGCGCACCGCCCGTCTTGAGCTTTTTGGCTTCGAGCACAAACGCACCGCGCCGGTAGCAGTCAATAAAGCCCGCCGATTCGCTGCCGTCGCCATGACGAAAGGTGATGCGGCGCTCGAACACGTAGGCGTTTTCGCCCGCATCGGCCATCGCCGGCTGCGGCCGCCTGGCCTCTGAGTTGATAAACCCGCAGAAGCATATCGACGGTCAATGGCTGTTGATTACGTTTAGTAACATCTCTTTACTTCAGCAACACACTTTTCATGAAGCGCGCGTTTATCTTGCACTCACAGTTTAACTTGACTGAGCTCAACGGAGGTGCATCATGAAAACCAAAAACAGTCTGGCATTCATTCTTTGTTCATCGCTGCTCATTGCAACGGTCAGCGCACAGGCGGGCGACCGATCTGGCGACGCGCTACTCGGCGGCTTGATTGGCGGCGGTGCAGGTGCTGTCATTGGCCAGCATGTAGGCGGCAGGGATGGCGCAATAATCGGCGGTGCATTAGGCGCAGCAACGGGCGTTGCCATCACGACCGATAGCGGACGTCATGGACGTTATGTTGCAGCCCCCGCGTATGTACCGGTGTATACATCTGTGTATACCTCGTCACGCCCGGCGGTGTATTACTACAGCCCGCAAGCAGTGTATGTTGAACGGCGTGGACATGACTATTACAAATATCAAGGACGTCATGGCAAATATCGTCATGGCCGTGGTGGCTGGCGCGATGATCACCATGGTCATGCTCACGACGAAGACCATCGCGATCATCGCCACTGGGATTAGTCGAGCATTTCGCGCAGCGTCCCGCCAAACTGGGCGCTGCGCCGTATTCACCGTGTATTACGAACGCCGACTTTTCAGCAGATATGACAGCACGGGCGGGGTAATCAGCGTGGTCAGAATGACCATGATCACGATGATGGAAAACATCGCTTCATTTATCACGCCCAATTGACGACCGGTCATGGCGAAGATAAGGCCGACTTCGCCGCGCGGCACCATTCCCCAACCAACCAGCCAGCCTCCAGCTTCACGCCCGGCGGCGAGGCCGGCAACCAGCTTGCCAACTACCGCTGCTGCCGTTAAACCCAGGCCAATGATGAGAACCGAAGGATCGGCCAGGGTTTGCAAATCGACCTGCATCCCGGTCAGCACAAAGAATACCGGCACAAAGAAGTAGCCGATCGGCTCGATAAGATGCTCATGCTGATGGCCGGTGTGTTTTGCCAGGATTGCCCGCAGACGCCCAACCAGGCCCGACTCCAGACTCGGTGCGCCAGCAGGCGAGTCCATTGGCAACAGCGGCTCGATTTCGCGCACGATGGTCGGGCGGTCAAACCTATGCAAAAACACCGGTTCAAATAATAAACCGGCAGCAAAAGCGCCAATGATGGGCGCCAGCCCCATGACATGCGCCAGCCACGACAATGCCAGCGCAGTAGATAACACCTGGGCAAACAACATCGACGGCCCGGCATCAAGCCGCGCCAGCGACTGGCTGGTCCACGGTGCAATCAGACGACCAATCCCGATGCTGCCGCCGAGAAAGAGCACCGCTTTCACCAGGATGAGGCTAACCACGCCGGTGCTCACCGATCCCACCAGAACCAAACTGGAAACCACGGCCAGAATGACCAGGCCAAGCACATCGTCGATAACTGCTGCGCCGAGCACAATACGTGCGGCAGGCAAGTCAAGCTTGCCCATATCGCGAAAGACGCGACCGGTAATGCCCACCGAGGTGGCAGACAGCGTAGCACCGAGAAACAAATACGCATTAATGTCTTTCCCCGGCATCAGCCAGGGCCCGATGACCCAGGCTCCGAGCAGAAAGGGCATGATGATGCCAATGACTCCCACACCAAAGGCGCGCGGTCCAACGGCAACCAGATCCTTGAGTTTTGTTTCAAGACCAATTTGCAACAGCAGCACGATCACCCCAAGCTCGGCGATGAAGGCGATGATAGGGTCATGCGCAATCGTGCCGAAAAATGTAATGCCCAGCAGTGCCATGTTGCCCAACGCCACCCCCAGCAGCAATTCGCCCAGTACGGCGGGAAAACCGATACGCTGGGCAAGCGGCGCAAACAACCGCGCACTCATCAAGATCAGCGCCAGCCATAGAAGATTTTCGCCGACTGGCGAACTGGCGGCACTGGCAGCAAAGGCGCTGGCCGGAAATAGCATCAACAAAAACATCAACATCTTCTTTTCTCCATGAGTTCAAATTTCTTTCTGTCCCGCAACAGCGCGCAGCACGCGAGACATATTAACCATATTAACCACAGCAGTCTGCAGCTTACAACCCCGGCATATCGTCATCCTGCCGCCACAGCCCCGTTTGCCGACGGACCAAGCGGGACAAATCAGCATGTGCAAGAAAATCCTGGCGTTGCCAGACCGCGCCGTTCTGCCCGTCGCGAATGCCTTGCGCCAGCCACTCCAGCGCCGCGTTCGATTCCAGTACTGCGGCATCCTCCGCCAGACTGTCGATAGTCTCCAGCACGTCATCCGCCAAAGGGCGCCGCCCGCCTGTGGCAACATCGATCAATTCGGCGGCAAGGCCATAGCGGCAGGCATTGAAGCGGTTGCTGGCATACGCCAGATAGTGCTCGCGAGCATTCAGCATGGCGCGCTCGCGTAACAAGCGGCGCGCCAGTGCTTGGGCATAGGCGGCCAGTGCCGCAGCCATGCGTAGCGACAGCGGCGTATCGCAGACACGAATCTCGACCGTGCCGAACTCAGGCTTGGGTCGAATATCCCAGTAAAAATC
>JAUSQB010000344.1 GCA_030652715.1 Rugosibacter sp. | reverse complement strand
CGCCTCTTCCCCTTCACGTTCCAGGGTTAAGCGGGTGTTGGGCCCTCGCGATGATTTCTCTAATGTGTCTACTCGCTGCAAAAACGCATTGTCTGGCAAAGGCATTATCTGATCCTCTGCTTCGGCGGGATAGATGTGGATGCCTTCGTGGTCAGAAAGATCGCGGATGAGTTCCGGGCGCGCATCAACCCGTGCTGAAATCAAGGCAGCCCGCGTGAGGTTGGCCACGCTGACCAGCGTTTGCGCGAGTTGCCTGGCGCGAGGTTCACGTTCGTAACTGTGGAAAATGGCGAACCATGCGGCAACGGACAATAGCATTAACAGCGCAACGAGCAAAAACGTGCGCCAGAGCAAGGAACGCGGCCATAGTTTTTTTAGTGCATTGAACATGGCTGTTCTTTCCCCTGGTCAGGGATTGCTGTCATCAATTTTGCTTGGTTCCATCGGGGATAAACACGTAGCCCAAGCCCCAAACCGTTTGGATATAGCGCGGTTTGGTGGGGTCTTCTTCCACCAGTTTGCGCAAACGTGAAATTTGTACATCAATGGCACGGTCAAATACTTCGTATTCACGGCCACGCGCCAATTCCATGAGTTTGTCGCGACTCATGGGTTGGCGCGGGTGTTCCAGCAAAGCGCGCAACAAGCCGAATTCGCCAGTGGTCAGCAAGGTGATCTCGGTGTCTTTGCTTTCCTGGGTGTTGCGATGCAGTTCGCGAGTGGCTAAATTCACTTGTACCTTGCCAAATTGAATAGTGGTTTCGGTAGTGGCCGGTGCACCAGGCGCCGTCATGGCACTGCGACGACGCAGCACCGCGTGAATGCGCGCCACTAGTTCGCGCGGATTAAAGGGCTTGGGCAGATAATCGTCGGCCCCCATTTCCAGGCCGACGATGCGCTCAACCTCATCACCTTTGTCCGTGAGCATAATAATCGATACGTCATTTTTTTCGCTGCGCAGACGACGGCAAATTGCCAGTCCATCTTCGCCCGGCAACATCAAATCAAGGACGATGAGGTCAAAGCGTTCGCGTTCCATGGCGCGGTTCATGCCTGCACTATCGGGTACTACTTTGACGGAGAAACCCTGGTCAGAGAGGTAACGATCCAACAATTGGCGCAGACGCAAGTCGTCATCAACAACGAGAATTTTGCTGTTTTGAGTAGATTCTTCATTCATGGGGCAAATCGTAGCCGGATTCGTGCAGGTTGACTAGAGCAGCTTACAAAAGATTACAAAGCGTCACACTCATTTGTCCGTGTCGGGGCTAAAATTTTCACTAATGAGTGCGCTGGGAGTCGTTAATGAAATCTACATTGAAATTAATTCGGCGAAAGTTTTATCGGGCCTTGCTTTGTCACGTGGGGATTTCACTGTGCCTGGTGAGCTTGACTGTTACTGCGCAACCCTCCAGACTCCTTGAGTTTTCTGGCTGGCGCGATGGGGAGCAAGCCGTGGGGCTTGATGAGCGAGCACGTGCTCGGGATGAGCGATCGGTAAAGCGAGGCAGTGCGCCTGCCGAATATCAACCGCGAGAAAAAAGAGAGCGCATGTCGCCGGAAGATCGGCGTCAGTTGCGACGTGATGTGCGCGATGCAGGGCGCGATATTTATCCTGAGGAAAAGCATGGCCGACACCATGGTGGGCGTAATTAAACCGTCCAGTTTCGCTGCGTTACGCGCTTGGAAGTCGTTGTTTCGCAGATTTAGCTTTGTTTTTCACGCATGACGCGCGCTTTTTCGCGAACCCAGTCGCGCTCTTTTTCGGTCTCGCGTTTGTCGTGTTGCTTTTTGCCTTTGGCCAGGCCCACAGACAGTTTCACGCGCCCCTTTTTGTAGTGCAAATCCAGCGGTACCAAGGCATAGCCTGCGCGTTCGACTTTGCCGACGAGCTCGTCAATCTCGCGGCGATTGAGCAGCAATTTGCGCGTGCGCATCGGGTCGGGCAGCACATGGGTTGAGGCCGACAGCAATGGGCTGATGTGTGCGCCGATCAAAAAAAGCTCCCCTCTTTTGATCAGCACATAGGCTTCCTTGATTTGCGCTCGTCCGGCACGAATCGATTTCACCTCCCAGCCTTCGA
>JAUSQB010000091.1 GCA_030652715.1 Rugosibacter sp. | reverse complement strand
GGCGGGTGTGGCCAGTACTGATGACCTTGCCGATCATGGAATCATAGTGGGGCGGCACGGTATAACCCGAGTAGGCGTGCGAATCGACGCGGATGCCCGGACCACCCGGCGCATGCCAGGTATCGATTTTGCCGGGGGAGGGGGTAAATTTAAAAGGGTCCTCAGCATTAATGCGGCATTCAATGGCATGGCCGCGAATTTCAACATCGCGTTGTTTGAATTGAAGCTTTTCACCTGCGGCAATATGTAATTGCGCTTGAACAATATCTATGCCGGTGACTTGTTCAGTCACCGGATGTTCGACTTGAACGCGCGTATTCATTTCGATGAAAAAGAATTTTCCGTTTTCGTAAAGAAACTCGAAAGTGCCTGCACCACGATAATGGATATGTCGGCATGCTTCAGCACATCGTTCGCCAAGCGTTGCGATAAGGCGACGGTTGATGCCAGGCGCGGGTGCTTCTTCGATCACTTTTTGGTGCCGACGTTGCATGGAGCAATCGCGTTCCCCTAGATAAATAGCGTTGTCATAGGCATCCGCTAGCACCTGGATTTCTATGTGACGCGGGTTTTCCAGGAACTTTTCCATGTACACCGTGGAGTTGTTGAAGGCAGCTCCGGCCTCGCTGCGCGTCATGGCGACAGCGTTAAGTAGCGCGGCTTCCGTGTGAACAACACGCATGCCTCGACCGCCGCCGCCGCCGGCTGCTTTGATGATCACCGGGTAGCCTACGGCACGCGCGATTTTGGTGATCTCTTTCGGGTCGTCAGGTAGTGCGCCGTCAGAGCCGGGCACGCAGGGTACCCCCGCTTCTTTCATGGTGATTTTGGCGCTGACCTTATCGCCCATGAGCCGTATGGTTTCCGGACGCGGACCAATGAAGGCGAAGCCAGATTTTTCTACGCGCTCAGCAAAATCGGCGTTTTCTGACAGAAAACCATAGCCTGGGTGAATCGCTTCGGCGTCGGTGACTTCAGCAGCGGAAATAATCGCAGGGACATTCAGGTAGCTTAAGCTCGAAGAAGCTGGGCCAATGCACACTGACTCATCAGCGAGCTTGACATATTTTGCCTCGGCATCGGCTTCGGAATGTACGGCGACGGTACGCACACCCAGCTCGCGACAGGCACGCAGGATACGCAGGGCAATTTCCCCGCGATTGGCAATGAGAACTTTACCGAACATAGTGATCAGCTGATTATGAACAGCGGTTGACCGTATTCCACAGCCTGACCATTTTCGGCCAGGATGGCGGTGACTGTGCCAGAAACATCAGATTCAATTTCGTTCATGAGTTTCATGGCTTCGATGATGCAGAGCGTTTGTCCTGCTTTCACCGTTTGCCCGATTTCAACAAACGAGGGGGCATCCGGGCCGCTGGCGCGATAAAAAGTGCCTACCATAGGCGCTTTGAGCTTATGGCCCGGGCTCGTTTCTGCATCTGTTACGCTGTTCGCAGGCGCAGAAGTCGGTGCTGGCGATACGGCGGTTGCGGCGTGATTACTACTCATTTGGCCGTTGTGACCACCTGCGTTTGCCATTGGCATACTGACCATGGTGGTTTGTGGCGTAGGCAAGTGTTTGGCGATGCGAATTTTTTCTTCGCCCTCACTGATCTCAAGCTCTGAAATGCCAGAGTTTTGTACAAGATCAATTAAGGTCTTGAGTTTTCTCAGGTCCATAGAAGGACTCCTTTCGGGTATTTATTGACAGACAAGATAGATAAAATCATGGATTGCCACACCTGTGTTCGTACTGGCGAGGCGGTACTGTGTTTCTGTACAGGCTTAAGTTGTGGCGTTTAGCCGCATCAGTGCGGCTTCCAGCGCCAAGGTGTAACCCTGGGCACCAAGGCCTGCAATGACGCCCGTTGCCATGTCGGAGAAATACGAATGCCGACGAAATGGCTCGCGTGAGTGAATGTTTGAAAGATGTACCTCGATAAAAGGAATGGCAACTGCCACCAGGGCATCCCGTAAGGCAACGCTGGTATGGGTGTAGCCAGCGGGATTGATAATAATGAAAGCGACGTTTTGTTCGCGGGCGGATTGCACGCGGTCAATTAACTCACCCTCGTGATTGCTTTGGAAACTTTCCAGGCGAATGCTATTCGCGCGTGCCCGCGCTTCCATCGTGGCATGGATGTCGGCAAGCGTCGTATGACCATAGATTGCAGGCTCACGCATGCCAAGGAGATTCAAATTGGGCCCGTGGAGCACGAGAATCACCGGGTTTTGTTTTTCGCTTGTTGTACTTTTGTTGTGTTTTTGCGTCGTCATGAATGCGAGTTTGCCGCAAATGACTACCGTTTGTCTAGTCTATTGTTTAAGTAGTGCTTGCAGGCGAGCCTCAAGCTCTTCTTCGCTGAAGAGTCCAAGCTTGACAGAATCCAATGTTCCTTGGCGAGTAATGAGCACGGTGAAGGGGAGTGCTTGCGCCCTATTTCCTAATGCGACGCTTAAGCTCATGGCATCTGGCGAACCCATCAGCAGCGGGTAGGCCAGTTTTTCAATTGATTGATATTCTCGCACTTTAGAGACACTATCGATGCTGATGCCGACAAATTGCAAATTTTTGTCTTTATATTTTGTTTGCAGACGGGAGAACATCGGCATTTCCTCACGGCAGGGCGGGCACCACGTTGCCCAAAAGTTAATCACCAGTACCTCACCGCGCCAGGCGGCCAGAGTTTGCCATTGACCTTCAGTGGTGGCAAAGGATGTGCGCAGCAAGTTGTCCACCGCCGTCTGCGGGGACGTCGCAGAAGATGGCAGGGAGGGGGCGTTGGGCGCGTGTCGTTCGCGACTGATCAAATAGCCAGAACTGCCTGCCCCAATGGCAATTATTGCGAGCAATAGAAAGTGAATTAGTCGACCTTGCATGATTAAACTACCTTGTAATCAAAAGACGCCATTGGCTGTTGGTTGGCCTTCGCTGAATTGGCTAAAAGCATTTTTACTTCTGACATGGTAGCGCTGGGCGCTGCACCATGCCGTCTTTGGCTCAAAAAAATATCGACTAGAACTGTTGTGTCATCAATATCTAAAACAAACCGATCTTCTTGACCTTTTAGACCTTTATGTTGAAGGGCTTCAGTATTAAACGCGATTTGGTTGGTCAGCAACCAGATTTCCACATCTTTGCTACTGTCGGCTATTAATTGCAGGTGAATAGGCGAATAGCGAGGTGCCGTGCCATCAAGCACGGCACCTGTCAGGCGGGGTTGAAAGTCATTGAGCAATTGCATGGCATTCAGGGCTGTCTGGCGCAGCATTTGCAAACGATCGTTTTGTTCCTCTTCCTGGTAAATCGACTGGTATGCGCGAAGTTCGGTTTGTACTTCTTCGTTGGTGGGCAGGCCCCCGCTGTTTTCCGCTCCCATGCTGCGGGCGGCTTTGCGTTTTGCTGCAGCATAATCGGTTAACCCGCTCTCAGCCATCAGGCGTGCAGCCGCAATGGCGATAGCGTGACGCAAATAGCGAGAGTCGGCAGGTGCGGGTTTACGGCGTGGCATAAGAAGGCCGAGGGTTAGAATCCGCAGATATTATTTCACGGAACGGGCTGTATGCATATTCACATTCTTGGCATCTGTGGCACTTTTATGGGTGGTGTTGCCTTGTTGGCAAGGGCAGCCGGACATCGCGTGACAGGATGTGACGCGAATGTTTATCCTCCGATGAGTACGCAATTAGTCGATCAAGGCGTTGCATTGACGGAAGGATTCAGCGCAGATCAATTAGCATTGAATCCCGATCTTTATGTCATTGGCAATGCAATTTCGCGCGGCAACCCGTTGCTGGAGGCTGTGCTTGACCGTAATTTGCCTTATGTGTCAGGCCCGCAGTGGTTGGCCGATAATATTTTGCGCGATCGCTGGGTCATTGGTGTTGCCGGCACGCATGGCAAAACAACGACGACATCCATGCTCACCTGGATTCTGGAAGTGGCGGGACTTACCCCTTCATTTCTTGTGGGGGGGGTACCGGCCAACTTTGGTGTGTCGGCACGGCTGACCGATTCCCCATTTTTTGTCATTGAGGCGGATGAATACGATACGGCATTTTGCGACAAGCGTTCCAAGTTTGTGCATTACCGCCTCCGCACGGTGATTTTGAATAACCTTGAATTCGATCACGCCGACATTTTTGCCGATCTCGCTGCAATCGAGACCCAGTTTCATCATTTGGTCCGTACAGTGCCGGGGACTGGGTTGATTGTGGCAAACCGCGATGAAGCTGCGTTGGCGCGGGTACTCTCCCGTGGATGCTGGACGCCTGTGGAATGGTTTAACGATGCAGAGGGCAATGGATGGCGTGCGAGTGAAGCTGATGCCGACAGCGGCTTTGATGTATTTCTCGCAGGCAAGCTGCAAGGCCATGTTCCTGTGTTCACCTTGCCGGGCAAGCACAATCGCGCCAATGCCCTGGCAGCCTTGGCAGGCGCACGTCATGTGGGTGTTCCTGTTGATGTGGGTTTACAGGCCCTGGCAACGTTTCAGGGGATAAAGCGACGGTTGGAGATTCGTGGTGTTGTCCGTGGCGTCACGGTTATCGACGATTTTGCGCACCACCCCACGGCAATTCGTGTCACTTTGGAAGGTTTGCGGCAGCGTGTAGGCTCGGCGCGTATTCTTGCTGTGCTCGAACCCCGCTCAAATACCATGAAGCTGGGCACGAT
>JAUSQB010000337.1 GCA_030652715.1 Rugosibacter sp. | reverse complement strand
ATGGATGATCCGCTCGGTGCCATTGCGGTAATGGACCGTTTGCATGACTGCGGCATCCGCATGTCGATAGACGACTTCGGCACCGGCTATTCCTCATTAAGCTACCTTAAGCGCTTTAAAGTCTACAAACTCAAGATCGATCAGTCTTTCGTGCGCGACATCACCGAAGACCCTGACGACAAAGCCATTGTCAGTGCCATCATCAGTCTGGCGAACAGCCTGGGGTTGAAAACCATCGCCGAAGGGGTGGAAACATCGGGTCAGATGGAGTTCTTGCGCGAACAAGGTTGTCATGAGGTACAAGGCTATCATGTCAGCAAACCGCTCCCTGCAGGCCAGCTCGAAGCATTCGTGCGAGCAAGGTCATCGGGTAATCTGTCCAAAGTCGACAATCATCCGGAAACCGCTCAAAACACTTCATCATAAGATAACTATCCGACAGAGAACAATTTTCAAGAAAATTTCTCAAAACAGGTTATCACTGTCTGAACCGGCTGAATCACTGAATAGCGCGTTGCCGTTGTTAATGGTAGCCGGATGATCAAAAAATAAACCAAGGCGCCGTGCCACCAGCGCCGACTTTTTTTCAGCATCTCAAAAACGAAAAGCGCGGACAACGCCGCGCTTTGGGGGAAGAAGTTTCGACTGTAATTGGTTTTTTCTACAGCCTCGTTGATGCTGTAGAAAAAACCAGTTCATGTTCTCATCGTGCTGAGAACCCAATGAAATCACAAGACTTAAAGAAACAGTTCTTCTGGAAAGCGCCTCATGGCAAGTGACAAACCCGGTGGTATCAGCCCGCTGTGTCAATATCGTGCTGCCCCTGTTTCGTCTTAGTGGTTACGAATTCGAGCCTTTTCGTCGGCCAATTTCTGGGCAGCGGAACGAGGTCTGCGACGCAGTGTCGCGAGGTGAAAACCGGGGAGATAAAGGCTATTGTTTTGCATATCAAATTATCTCATGGTAAGCATTTGTTATTGACTGCAATCTGCTGCAAAACGAGCTTAACTTAGTGCCATTCGGATCAGACACTGAGGTTTCCCCACGAATCAAGAAGGCACAGGGAGTGGATTGATCGCTGCCGCTGCCTGTAATCGTAGGCGATGGATGTGGGCCAACGGATCACCGATTTTGCGTAACAAAGCAGGATTCTTGATCACTCTTGCCGCGAGGGTCAGCACGGATATTTCCGCGCGCTGATGATGCTTTGCCTGTTTGCGACTGACCAAGGCGAGTTGCAACTGCATGGACTTGGCTGCCTCGCCGATCAAGCGCTTGGCGATGCCCGCGATATGGCCGATCAGTAGCAAGGCTTCAAGCCGCCGTTGCCCATGGGATAGCGAACGCGTCAATCCCAGACCCAGCCGCTCATTTTTCGTATCCCGAAAGCCCTGCTCGATCTTCATGCGCTGCGCGTAAAGCGACACAATGGCTTCGGCGCTCAAGTGCGCCAAACCCGGCGAGCAAGACAGCAGCCAGGGTTCGCGGGCAGCAGCGGCCAGCTTCTTCGATTGGCTATTGCAGTGCGCCTTGCCGCTGGCATAGCGCCGTGTTCTTGCCTTGGGCAAGCGCTTGACGCGCACGAAGCGACAACGATTGGGTCGGTTGCGCGTGCTGTCAAACAGCCCCAAGTCTTCGCTGGCGGCCTGTGCGCCAACGTAGAGTGTCTTGGCGGGAAACCAGCGTGGGCTCTTCTTGTCAGCGGCCCGATGCTGGCCGTTGGCAACGCGACAGACCAACTCACGGTTGCGGATACGTCCCACCCAGTGCCAGCCCTGCGCCTTGACCAGCGCAAACCAGGTGCCGCGAAATCCGGCATCGGTCAGAATCACCGGTGCGCTCATCTGCCTCGGCAGGACACAGGCCAGACGTTCCAGAAAGCGCTGATGGACAGCATAAGCTGCCAGACGCCGTCGCGGATGGACTTCTTCGTAAAGCGTGACCGAGCGTCCTTCCACGACCACGGAAGCGCGCAGCCAGTGCCAGTGCATGTCTGCCGACAGGCTGGACCAGTCCACGACGATGAGCAGCGGGCTTGCCCGAGCATCTCCCCCGAGCCAGCGTGCCGCCAGGGTGCGATAGATGTCCAGATGCTCAGCGGCAAACGAGGCGCTGCCTAATAATCGATCCACCGCTTTGACCCGATGCCGCAAGGTGGTCTGCGATGCGCTGCCCAGCGCCAATTGGGTGAGCGCCAAGGCTTGCCCGTTGAGTGCGGCACTGCTCAGATCAACGAGCCTTTGCCAGCGCGTGAGATGCATATAGTCTTTGCAATCCGTGATGACTCGCGACACAATCGTGGTCGTTCGCATGGCGTCGGTCTCCTTGAAGGTTTGGTCACTGACAAGGATAAAGGCCTTCGCTAGGCGAACACCTTTGCAACAACCACTCAATACGCAGGCTTTTTGCCCAAATGCTTCTCGCTAATTCACTGATCTGGCAGTGTTATTCGTGGGGAAACCTCAGGATCAGACACGATAGTTTCGGTATGATCGGGACTCTCTCTTCTCAGTGAGTGATGTCTTTCCATGGCTCGCCTTCCTCGTTACGTCATCCCCGGCCAACCTCAGTACATCATTCAGCGCGGCAATAATCGTTAGGTGATCTTTGTCGCTGAAGCGTATTACCGATTCTTTCAAGATTCCTTGGTCGAAGCGGCTGAACGGTTCGGCCTCGCCATTCATGCTTATGCATGGATGACGAATCATATCCATCTGCTCGCCACGCCGAGCCGCGAGGACAGTATCAGCAAGACGCTGCAATCGTTGGGGCGACGCTACGTGCAGTATTCAATTACACCTATCGACGCAGTGGTACGCTTTGGAAGGGAAGGTACCGAGCGACGGTAATGGATAGCAAGCAGTATCTGCTGA
>JAUSQB010000336.1 GCA_030652715.1 Rugosibacter sp. | reverse complement strand
GCAGCAGATCCATTACATATTCGTTTTCTCGCAAAGAAATATCGCCTATGGTTTGCAAAATTTGATTGCGTCGTACCATAAACCTCAAATATTCCTTTTGCTGGGCAATCAGATCAGGCGAATAAATCTCGTAGATTACCTGTCCCTTCCTGATTTTTTGTCCAACGGAATGAATATGTGATTTCCTGATCCAGCCCTCAAATTTGGTGTGAACGTTATAGAGCGTACTTTCGTCAACAGTTACGTTGCCATACGTCCGAACTTCCTCGCCGAGATGAATTTTCCTTACGCTCGCCAGCCTGACGCCCAGTTTCTGGATGGATGCGCTATCGACGTGAATACCAAGGTCGTGGGCCGCATGTTTCCCTGATTCCACCAAATCCATGCCGCAAATCGGACACGTTCCGGGGTGACTTTGCATGACCTCAGGATGCATCGGGCAAACCCAGATGTTTTCCTGTTGCGTTTCGTTGATACCGGATAAGGATGATGCAGTAATTTTAGGCGATGGATTTCTGGCATCAAGCCATGCAATCAAAATATCCTGATTAAATAAGTACGAGGCCAGAATAATGACGCCCAACAGCACAATGCCTGCTGCTTTTTTCTTCGTCATGTTTGTCGCTCGGTTTCTTTCTGCAAAGAGTTAAAAAGAGGGGAGGTCTGTGCCTCCCCTCAAATGCCACAACGACTGTTTTATCTGAGGAGAATCATCTCGCCTCGTCCTAATTTCGGATCAGCGTCAGGTTTGTTCATCAGGACAGTGATGGCGCCGCGCAGAGCCGCGCCCATTGAGTGGTCAACGATGGCAACATTGGTTGGACGGTCAGACGGGGAAACGATATCGAATGTACTGCCTTCGGATACTGCCACGTTGTATGTCTGAATTCCGTACAGCGTATTTCTCGGATTACCATTGATGTAGACGCGATCCCAGATTCCTGCGATAGGGTGCAGGGCGACCGGATTGTTGATGTTGGCATTGACGAAGAAAATGCGTACCCGTTCACCTGGCTTGGATTCCAGCACTTTGGTTGCATTGGGGTCATGCACGGGGCTGTAATTGAACATTTTGCCGTTGATGAGTGAGCCCTTCCAACCCGTATTTTCCAGCAAGGCAGAGATGGTCTCGGTGTCAGGAAAAAATTGTTGCTGAATCAGGACATACTCGCGGTCGGCCTTGGGATAGTTCTTCTTGTCCTTTGGTTCGACGATGATCACTCCATACATCCCCTTGGCGATATGCTGGACCATGGGGCTTGCACCACAGTGATACATGAAGACGCCCGGAACCTTCGCTTCAAACTTGAAGTGTTTTGTCTGGCCGGGCTTGACTTCGCTGAATTCATTCAACACGTCAACCTGGGCCGCATGGAAGTCCATCGCATGCGAGTTTTTGTTTTCCGCCGGATTGATCAACGTGAAATCAACCGTGTCACCTTCTTCCACGCGGACAGGTTTGCCAGGTATGGAGCCATCGAAAGTCCAGGCTGCCATGATGGCATCCCCCTTGTTATTGACGACCAGATCGACTTCCTTGGCCGTCATGGTGACTTCAACGGTTTTTGCAAAAACCTGCTGGGTGGAAAAAAGTGTAGCGGTTGCCATTACTGCAATAGCTGCTTTCTTGAAAGAATGCATGATTACTCCCCTTTAAAAAATTAAGGTTGACTGAAAACGTTCTTGCTGCGTTATTGCTTTATTTGCCTTTGCTGCTATCAGGATCCGAAGTTGCACTTGCACAACACGCGCAGGTACTGCACCATATCCTTGATTTCTTCGTCGCTTAAAGTTGCATCCCATGGTGGCATCAGAATCGATTTATCAATGGATGCCCCTCCTTCCTTGATTGCCTTGAATAGCGTTTCATCCGAGCGGCCGGACATCGACTTCACGTCTGTATGGTCACGTGGAACAACCGCTATGTCACGGATGTTCACGCCGCCCCCCTTTCCATCGCCGCCGTGGCACTGGACGCAATACGCCTTGTAGTTATCGGCAGGAGTTTCCTTGGCTTGGACTTGTATGCAGCAAGTCGCCAGCAAAACTGGCAACAACAGCCTATTTCGCATTTTCTGTCTCCTCGCTCAGCACTTTTAGATAATTCACCATCTTCTGGATATTGATGTCCGACAAGTGTTTATTCGGCATCCACGATTTTGGATCCCAGGCTTGCGGGCTGCGGATGTAGCTCGCCATGTACTCCGGTTGCAGACGCTTTGCTGCTGTGTAAACTTCAGGCCCCGAGAGACCGCCATATTCAGGTTCGATTAGATGGCATGCCATGCAGCCCAGAAATTTATTGAAAGCCATTTCACCCATCTGTTTGGATATCGCTCCAGCCCCGATTTTTTCTTTGGCAGTCAAGTCATCATGTGGTTTCAGTCGCATCAGTTCGGCGGCAACCGAAGTGGCATCAGCCTTGGAAAGTGCAACATGCTCATTGAGCGTCGAGACGTCAACCTCATCGCCTTTCGCACCGGCTTTTATGTGATTGCCGTAATACATCCCCGCCGGACGTATCCGTTGGGGTTTTTGCAACCAGGACACCAGCCACTCCTGCCGATATTTATTGCCGGCATAAAACAGGTCCGGGCCTTTCTTCTCGAATGCTTCTTTCAAAGTCTGTGCCGCTGGTCCGGTGATGTTGTGACATGTGGAACATTCGTTCTGGAGCATTCCGCCTCCAGCAAAGCCAGCCCCGGAAAAACCAAGCAGAATTGCAAAGATCGTTTTCCTCATTTCTTCCTCCCATTTTTCATGATTTGATTCATGCTTACCTCCTCCTCCTTCCTTGTTCGATGGGCTTGCCCATAAACGGCGCACTATTAAAAAGCCCGTATCCCTGGGTTAGCGATACGCTGTAATAGAAATTCGGGTCGTACATCTTGTTTTTCCATACGTACCAATCGTTCGCCTTGATACCTTCATATTCGAAAACGAGCATCGGTCCGCCCATCGAGGCGCCGTTGTTCGACATGTGCTTATCTACATGGTCGTGCATCACGAAATAGCCGGGATTTTTCATTTCAACGATCACGTCGTAACGCTCTCCCGGCCCCACCGGGACGGTGTCCACGTAATAGGGACTGGCAAGCGGATAACCATCTTTGTGGGTAACGAGCATGTCGTGCCCATGCATGTGCATCATATGTGTCCCATCCCCTGCACCGTAAAATCGCATCCGCAATACGTCCCCCTTCTTGACCCTGATCGGTTGAGTTAAGGGGAAAGACTTTGCGTTCACCGAAAAATAGTCGGATACATCCTGTGGCATTCCACCTTTGCCATAGACATCGGCATAGGGTGATTCCCAGGTACTTAACATCAAGATGGCGTCCTTGGTGACTGTTTTTTCCAGTACGCTCGGAGTTTTCGGATCGACGATCAGCGGCCCCCACATCCCGCGTAT
>JAUSQB010000089.1 GCA_030652715.1 Rugosibacter sp. | reverse complement strand
TAGCCACCGCGCGCTTCGTAGTCTTTAAGAGGCCAACCTGCGTCCCCTTTGGACCAGCCCGTTGAAAGTAGTGGATTGATTGCATCGATCAGAGCCATGTTATTTGCACTCCGCCAGCAGTGCATCGATTTGTTCCGGCAGCATAAAGCTGCACATGCGTTTGTTATTTACCAGCATGACGGGGGCATCGCCGCAAGCACCCATGCACTCGCCTTCTTTTAACGTGAAGCGACCATCCGGAGTAGTTTGATTAAAGTCGATACCCAGCTTTTCTTTCAGGTAATCAGCGGCATGAACACCGCCCGACAAAGCGCAGGGCAAATTGGTACATACCGTCAACTTGTATTGACCCACTGGCTCCAGGTTATACATCGTGTAAAAGCTTGCCACCTCAAAGGCTGCAATCGATGGCATATCAAGATAGCTGGCGACAAACTCGATCGTTTCACGCGCCAGCCAGGACTTCTCATCTTGTGCAATCGCCAGTGCGGCCATCACCGCAGACTGTTTTTTATCAGCGGGATACTTCGCAATTTCGCGATCAATTTTTTGCAGGGATTCAGGACTCAGCATACCCATTCCATTCGTCATTTATTGCGCTTATCGATCTGTATCGCCCAGCACCAGATCAATGGTGCCGATGATTGCAGTCACATCTGCAATCATGTGACCAGTGGCCATTTCATTGAGCGCTGCAAGATGCGGGAACCCAGGCGAGCGCAGCTTTAAACGATACGGTTTATTGGCACCATCGGACACCGCCCAAACGCCAAACTCGCCCTTAGGATGCTCAATAGCCGCATAAACTTCGCCTGGCGGGACATGCATACCTTCAGTGAATAGCTTGAAATGATGAATCAACTCTTCCATGTTGGCCTTCATGCGCTCACGCGAAGGCGGTGCAACTTTGTGGTTATCGACAATCACCGGGCCAGGGTTCGTTCGCAACCACGCAATGCATTGCTGCACGATACGATTGGACTGGCGCATTTCTTCCATACGCACCAAATAGCGGTCGTAGCAATCGCCATTAACACCTACAGGAATGTCAAAGGCCATGCGGTCATATACTTCATAAGGCTGTTTTTTGCGCAAATCCCACTCAACCCCGGAGCCACGCAGCATTGGCCCCGTACAGCCAAGCTGCAAGGCGCGCTCAGGACTAATCACGCCGACACCGACAGTCCGCTGCTTCCATATCCGGTTATCCGTGAGCAGCGATTCATACTCATCAAGATAGCCAGGAAAGCGCTGTGTGAAATCGTCAAGAAAATCCAGCAGAGAACCTTGCCGTGCCTCATTGAGTTGCCGCACATCCTCAGCCGACTTGAAGCGGTTGGCTTCATATTGCGGCATACGATCGGGCAAATCACGGTACACACCACCTGGACGATAATAGGCCGCATGCATACGCGCTCCTGAAATCGCCTCATACACATCCAGCAGATCTTCCCGCTCGCGGAAAGTGTACAGCACCATGGCCATCGCGCCAATATCAAGGGCATGTGTGCCGATGTTAAGCAGATGATTCAGAATGCGCGTGACTTCATCCATCATCACACGAATATATTGCGCGCGCAGCGGCACTTCCACGCCAATCAGACGCTCAATTGCCATGCAATAGGCGTGCTCATTGCACATCATCGACACGTAATCGAGCCTGTCCATATAGGGCACAGACTGCATCCATGTGCGCGTCTCGGCCAATTTTTCTGTAGCGCGATGCAATAAACCGATATGCGGGTCAGCACGTACCACCACTTCGCCATCAAGCTCCAGCACTAGCCGCAACACGCCATGAGCGGCAGGGTGCTGCGGGCCAAAGTTGATGGTGTAATTTTTTATCTCAGCCATGGTTGCCGCCTTTTGCGTAAAGATCTTCGCGCACGATACGCGGCGTAACTTCGCGCGGCTCTATGGTGACGGGCTGGTAAATCACTCGCTTTTGCTCTGCGTCATAGCGCATTTCAACATGACCGGACACAGGAAAATCCTTGCGGAACGGATGCCCAACAAAGCCATAGTCGGTCAGAATGCGTCGTAAATCCGTATGCCCCTCAAAGAGGATTCCATACAGATCAAATGCCTCACGCTC
>JAUSQB010000327.1 GCA_030652715.1 Rugosibacter sp. | reverse complement strand
GCAGCAGCAGGCTGCCGCTGTGGCGGCTGTCGCAGTGGTAGCGGCGCCAAAAGCACCCAAGGCGGCAGAGTCGGCAACTGGCGTTTCAGGGACGATACACAAGCCGACAGGCAAGGTTGCCGACACCAAGGCCAAGCCTGCCAAGAAAACCGAATGGAAAGACGATGCTGCCAAGCGCCGGACGATCAAAACTCGAGGCGACACCGGCTTATCCGGCTGGCGTGGTGCCAAAGGTGGCGGACGACATGGCGGACAGCGCGGGCATCATGAAGATAGTGTGCCGCAACCGGTGGTCGAGGCCATAGTCCACGATGTACAGGTGCCGGAAACCATTTCAGTTGCCGATCTTGCACATAAGATGACAGTTAAGGCCTCTGAAGTCATCAAGGTTATGATGAAAATGGGGTCGATGGTGACGATCAATCAGGTGATAGATCAAGAAACCGCGATGATTGTGGTCGAGGAAATGGGCCATCGTGCATTCGCTGCCAAACTGGATGACCCGGAGACTTTCCTTGATGATCAGGTAGAGCACAAGGTATTTGAGCAGTTGCCACGTGCTCCCGTTGTTACGGTCATGGGACACGTTGATCACGGTAAGACATCCTTGCTTGACTATATCCGCAAGAGTCGAGTGGCACATGGTGAAGCAGGTGGAATCACGCAGCACATTGGTGCCTACCATGTGGAAACGCCTCGCGGTATGATCACATTTCTTGACACGCCGGGGCACGAAGCATTTTCGTCAATGCGTGCCCGTGGCGCAAAAGCGACTGACATCGTTATTCTGGTTGTTGCGGCGGATGATGGTGTCATGCCGCAAACCAAAGAAGCAATTCATCACGCTAAAGCAGCCGGTGTGCCGCTGGTTGTAGCTATCACTAAAATCGACAAGCCCGATGGTAATCCTGAGCGTGTCAAGCAGGAACTGGTGGCTGAAGGTGTTGTGCCGGAAGAGTATGGTGGTGATTCACCATTTATTGGAGTCTCTGCCAAATCAGGCGCGGGTGTGGATGAGCTGCTTGAGCAGTTGCTTTTACAAGCTGAAGTTCTCGAGCTGAAGGCACCGATTGATGCGCCGGCAAAAGGTATTGTGATCGAGGCTCGCCTGGATAAAGGCAAAGGCCCTGTTGCCACGCTCTTGGTACAGTCAGGGACTCTGCGGCGGGGAGACTCTCTGCTGCTCGGTTCGGTTTTTGGTCGCGTGCGTGCCATGCTAGATGAAAATGGAAAATCGGTTGAAACAGCAGGCCCTTCAATTCCTGTTGAAATTCAAGGATTGACGGATGTTCCTGCTGCGGGAGATATCGGTATGGTTCTTGCCGACGAGCGCAAGGCGCGCGAAATCGCCTTGTTCCGCCAAGGCAAGTTTCGTGATGTCAAGCTGGCTAAGCAACAGGCGGCAAAGCTTGAAAACATGTTTGAGCAACTGGCTGAGGGGGAAATAAAAACCTTACCCTTGATTGTTAAAGCCGATGTTCAGGGCTCTCAGGAAGCACTGGTTCAGTCGCTGATCAAACTGTCTACGAGCGAAGTCAAGGTATCTGTTATTCATGCTGGCGTGGGTAGTATCAGCGAGTCTGATGTCAACCTGGCTTCCGCTTCCAAAGCTGTCATCATTGGATTTAATACAAGAGCAGATGCTGGCGCACGCAAGGCAGCTGAAAGTTTTGGCGTAGATATTCGTTATTACAATATCATTTACGCGGTGGTCGATGAAGTGAGAGCCGCCTTATCGGGAATGTTGGCACCAGAGAAAAAAGAAGTAGTGCTGGGGACAGTCGAGATTCGTCAAGTATTCCGTATTTCCAGAGTGGGGGCAGTGGCCGGCTGTATGGTGTTGTCGGGTATTGTCAAGCGCAACGCTTCCGTCCGGGTGTTGCGTAATAATGTTGTGGTGCATACTGGGGAGTTGGACTCATTGAAGCGCTTCAAAGACGATGTAAAAGAAGTCAGAGAAGGGTTCGAGTGCGGCTTGAGCCTCAAGAATTTCAATGAGATCAACGAAGGCGATCAACTTGAAGTTTTTGAAACGCAGGAAATTGCGCGTTCGCTTTAATCGACAATGGCGATACAGCGTGGTTTTGCGAGATCCGACCGTGTAGCAGAACAGCTTCGCCGCGAGCTGGCGGACTTGTTAAGGTTTCATCTTAAAGACCCACGAATTGAAGCATTGTTGACACTAGTGACAGTGACCGATGTCGAGGTGACCGTGGATTATGCGCATGCCAAGGTTTTTTATACATCCTTGGCCGGTGCAGAATCAAAAGAGATTCTTGCTGAAGGCTTAAAACGCTCGGCTGGATTTTTGCGGCGTGAATTGGGCCACCGGTTGCGCATACATCAAATTCCCGAGCTGCATTTTTTCTATGATGCCTCTGTTGAGCGAGGGACTTACTTGTCGGGCTTGATTGATGAGGCAGTTAAATCGGATCAAAAGCTGGATAACGATTGAACGCACCACGACGTCCTCCGCGCCGTCGTCTGGATGGCGTTTTGCTTCTGGATAAGTCTTTAGGCATCTCTTCCAATTACGCCCTGCAAGCGGCGCGGCGCCTTTATAACGCGGATAAAGCCGGGCATACAGGTACACTCGATCCATTAGCCACTGGCTTGTTACCCCTTTGTTTTGGTGAGGCAACAAAATTTTCCAGTGCTCTGCTAGACGCTGACAAGCGTTATGTTGCCACCGTTCAGCTAGGAGTCACCACCGATACGGCGGATGCCGAAGGGGTTGTTTTAATGCGGCGCCCCGTTATAACGAACCGTGCTGATCTGGAGCAGGTGCTAGCCCGATTTCAGGGCGATATCGAACAAATCCCCCCCATGCACTCAGCATTGAAGCGCGATGGAAAACCCTTGTATGCCTATGCTCGCGAGGGTATTGTGTTAGAGCGTGCGCCCAGGCATGTGCATATTTATCAGATTCAATTACTTGAATGGGAAGCGGAGCATTTTGTTTTTGAGGTCAGTTGTAGCAAGGGTACCTACGTGCGAACCTTGGCTGCGGATATCGGTGAGGCGCTAGGTTGTGGTGGCCATTTAATTGCACTGCGACGAACAGGCATAGGTGTCTTGGATGTCACACAGGCGCATACAATGACTCTGCTTGAGTCCCTCGATAACCCAGCGCGCGATGCATTGCTTCTGCCCCCGGATGCACTCTTACCCGGCCTTGCCATGGCACGGCTGAACGCCGACAATGCTGCAAAAGTAAGGCAAGGGCAGGCAATACGCTGGATCGGTGAGGCGGGTGTCCGCATGCGGGTTTATGACGAAGACAATCACTTTATAGGCGTTTGCCAGATGATGGCTGATGGCTGGTTACAGCCGCAAAGACTTGTTTCTGTTGCAGTGCAATGAATATCACATGCAGCTTGATAAAAATCTGCTTGAAACGCTATAATGGCAAGCTCTTTAAGGGTCAGAACAAGCAAGGAAACCAACATGGCAATTTCCACGACAGACAAGGCAAGCATTGTAACTAACTTCCAGCGTGCGCAAGGCGATTCGGGTTCTCCCGAAGTCCAGGTCGCATTGCTCACAGCGCGCATCAACGATTTGACAGGCCACTTTAAAGCACATACGAAAGATCATCACTCGCGTCGTGGATTGTTGAAGATGGTTAGTCAGCGCCGCAAGATGCTCGATTACCTCAAGCGCAAGAATGCAGAAAGCTATCGTGCGTTGATTGAGCGTCTTGGTCTGCGCAAATAAATCACGGCGCTGCTGTTTAAATTGAGCGACCTGTGTCGCCTGTTCATCGAACGATGATGGATTTCGCCGGTTCAGCCTTGAGTGCTGGGCCGGCTTTTATTTTTTACTGAAAGGGATATTTGTGTTTAGTCCAGTCAAAAAGAGTTTTGCTTACGGCGCCCATACGGTCACGCTGGAAACGGGCGAGATTGCTCGCCAAGCAGGGGGCGCTGTATTGGTCACCATGGAAGACACGGTTGTATTAGTCACTGTCGTTGGCGCACGGCAAGCCAAGCCCGGCCAGGACTTTTTTCCGCTGACCGTGGATTATCAGGAAAAAACCTACGCTGCGGGCCGCATCCCTGGTGGCTTTTTCAAGCGTGAAGGACGTCCGTCCGAGAAGGAAACTTTAACTTGTCGGCTAATTGATCGTCCGCTTCGTCCTTTGTTTCCAGAAGGCTTTTACAACGAAGTGCAGATCGTTTGCACCGTCATGTCATGTAACCCGGAAATTGATCCGGATATACCTGCGTTGCTCGGCGCATCTGCTGCATTGGCCATTTCCGGTATTCCATTCAATGGCCCGATTGGCGCTGCACGCGTGGGTTATATCAATGGCAACTATGTTCTGTGTCCAACTAAAACCCAGCTGCTTGAAAGCACGCAGCTTGACCTCGTGGTTGCTGGCACACAAGGGGCTGTCTTGATGGTGGAGTCGGAAGCCAAGCAATTGACAGAAGAAGTTATGCTGGGGGCCGTTGTCTTTGGTCACGAACAAATGCAAGTGGCCATTAATGCCATTAATGAGATGGTTGAGCTCGCAGGCAAGCCCGAATGGGATTGGCAGCCAGCCCCGCGTAACGAGCCACTGATTGCCCGTGTGGAGGAGTTGGCGGAAAACGAACTACGCGAGGCCTATCGGATTACCAGCAAGCAGGCGCGTACCGAAAAAACTCGTGAAATCACCAAGAAAACCATTGCGGTCTTAACTGAGGGTGTTGAAAATCCCCCTGAGGTCAATGCAGTCAATAATTGCCTGTTTGATCTGGAAGCTAAAATCGTTCGCAACCAGATACTCAGTGGTGAGCCACGCATTGACGGGCGTGATACGCGCACTGTGCGCCCTATTGCGATTCGTAATGGGGTCTTGCCACGTACGCATGGTTCTACTTTATTTACACGGGGCGAAACGCAGGCGTTGGTTGTTGCAACCCTGGGAACTGGCCGTGATGAACAAATCATCGATGCGCTGCAAGGCGAGTATCGTGATCGTTTTATGCTCCACTACAATATGCCACCCTATGCAACCGGTGAAACCGGGCGTGTGGGCACGCCAAAGCGCCGTGAAATTGGTCATGGCCGCTTAGCTAAACGAGCCTTGGTTGCCGTTTTACCTTCGGCAGAAGAGTTTGGTTACTCAATGCGGGTTGTGTCGGAAATTACCGAGTCTAACGGCTCATCTTCCATGGCGTCTGTTTGTGGCGGCTCTCTTGCGCTGATGGATGCCGGTGTGCCGCTCAAGGCCCCCGTAGCCGGTATCGCGATGGGCCTGATCAAAGAGGGCAACCGCTTTGCCGTGCTGACCGACATCCTGGGTGATGAAGATCATTTGGGCGATATGGATTTCAAGGTCGCAGGTACTGAAGCAGGCATCACTG
>JAUSQB010000316.1 GCA_030652715.1 Rugosibacter sp. | reverse complement strand
CCGATATAGCAGACCTTATCGAACGGTGCATCTTCACGGATTTTGGCAACGGAAATTTCCGGCATGACCGTGTATTGCGAAAAGGTTGACGTGCCCATGTAATGAAAAACAGGCTTGCCGTTCAGGCTGAAACGGCTCGTGCCATCAGGCATGACGCCCCGGCCTTGAGTGGTGCGGATGGCCTGGCACAGGTTGGTCTTTTGCGACAGGCAATACTCGCACTGGCGGCATTCGGGTGTGTACAGCGGAATTACGTGGTCGCCTGGCTTGACGCTGGTCACGCCAGTGCCGATTTCAACCACCACGCCTGCGCCTTCGTGACCCAGAATCGCCGGGAAAATGCCCTCAGGATCGTCGCCTGACAAGGTAAAAGCGTCAGTGTGGCACACACCCGAGGCCTTGATTTCCACCAATACTTCGCCTGCTTTAGGGCCTGCCAAATCCACCATTTCAATGGAGAGAGGGGCGCCTGCTTGATAAGCAACCGCTGCTTTAACTTTCATTTTTATCCTTAATAAATATGGTCTTGTATGGATTATCTATAATTAACTTTAATTAAAATATCAGCTTTCTCAAGTTCAGCCGGGTACGGTAATGACCACTTTACCAATCTGCTGATTGCTTTCCAGGTAGCGGTAGGCTTCTACCACTTGATCGAGCGGAAAGGTTATGGCAATGCGGGGCTTAAGGCTGCCATCTTTCAGGCCAGCCAGAATGAACTCGCAAGCCGCTGCATGTCTTGCCGGAACCGCCATATCTGGGAAGATGAGGTAAGGGCGCATGGTGAGCCACTTTTTCATGGCCTGCACGTAAGGGAAGGGGGTCTCGTGCGCGCGGCCGCTCAGGTTGCCATAAATCACGATCACCCCGTGCGGGCCGAGTGCCGCAGCCAAATCATCCACGCCGGGGCCGGCGATGGCATCGAATACCATGCGGGCGCCTTTGCCGTGAGTGATCGCCATGACGCGCTCGGCAATGTTTTCTTCTGCGCTGATGATGACATGCGGAGCGCCTGCAGCGAACAGGGCGTCACGTTTTTCTGCCGTGCGCGTGACCGCAATCGGCAGCGCACCCAGGCGTTGCGCGGCTTGGATGGCAGCCAGCCCAACACTGCTGGAAGCGGCTGTGATCAAAACGGCATCCCCGGCAGCGAATGGAACGAGCTCGCTCAAGGCACCCCAGGCTGTCATGTAAGGCATCCAGACGGCAGCGGCTTCGATTTCGCTGAGCTCTGCTGGACGTTTGATCAGGGCGGCGCTGGGCACGATAGCGGACTCAGCGCAAACACCATAACGCGTCATCGAAAATGACGGGAGTATGCACACCGGATCGCTTACCTTGAAGCTACTTTTCTCATCACCTAGTGCTTCGATGAGTCCCGCTGCTTCATAGCCGATGCGCGAGGGAAACACAGGCTGTTCGATATAGGTGCCAGAGCGAAAAGCAGCTTCGGCACGATTCAGGCCGATGCTCTGAATACGAATACGGGCTTCCCCTGTAGCAGGTTCACCGATTGTTTCATTTTCAAGTTGCAAAACCTCGGGGCCACCAATTTGATGGAAACGGACGACGCGTGCCATTTTTTCCTTCGAATGATAGGAAGAGTCTTGCGACAGTATAAGCTTTGGGTAACGCGTGGTGGCAGTGGCGATGTGTGTGATACGTTTTTCGCTGTTTTTCTTGCCGTTTCGCCATCCGCTACGGCGAGGATATCTGCCCGTAGGGAATGCAGGGCCAAAGCCCGAGGCTGCAAAGCTGAGCTTTTCTTGCTCGACCGCCTTGTGGTGCCCTCTAGCTACACGGACAGGGTTCTGTCCAGCCCTTTCTTGTTGTGCAAATGGTTCATCAGGTGCTTTATCAGCACGCTCCGAAGGAGGTACCATTGTCCAGACACGGATTCAAAGGGTGCCGACTTATTAAAAGGTAAAAGGATATTTATGATGAACCTTGTTAATTTGCAGGGAAAACGTATTCTTGTAACGCAGTCCGATGCGTTCATGGGGCCCGTTTTATGTGATGTATTAGCAGAATGTGGCGCAGAAGTCGTTGCCGATACCGGGTCATTGTTAACAGTTGGCCGTATTGCATCTCTTGTAGAGAGCGCCGGGCAAATTGATATTCTGGTTGCCAATCTGGCCATTCCAGCGCCAGGCACTCAGGCGGTTGAGGTTACCGATGAGGAATGGGAAACCGTCTTTGCGCATCTGGTGACACCGCTGCCACGCCTCGCACGCGCCGTGCTACCGCAGATGATCGAGCGGCAGGCGGGGAAGATTTTACTCATGGGCAGTGCGTCTGCTTTGCGCGGAATGAAACGTCGCAGTACTTACAGTGCCGCCCGTGGGGCACAACTGGCTTATATCCAGGCGCTGGGTGTTGAAATGGCACCGCATCAAATCCAGGTTAATGCCATTGCGCAAAATCTAGTGGAAAATCCCACGTATTTTCCGCCGGAAGTACAAATGCTACCAGTCTTCCAGGAGCGTATCAAATGGGAGATGCCGCTGGGCCGCCTGGTATCTGCTCGCGAGGATGCAAGTTTTGCCGCTTATTTATGTACAGCCGCCGCCAACTGTTTTGTCGGCCAGGTATTTCCGGTATGCGGTGGCTGGGTTCCTCGGTAAAGTGTGGGAGTGAAGATAAAGGGTTCAGGCAATAGTTTCGTCTTGCAGCCGTTGTGCAAATGGCGCAATCGGTGCGACTTGCCGAACGAATAACCTTGAAGCGAGTAATTCAGCATGTGAAACCGATTGCAAAAAACTGTATATCATCGGGGAAAACCGGTCTGTCGCATGGCTTTCGGTTTTTTCTATATCACATAAAAATCAAGCTTAACCATAAAGAAAAAACACGCAAGAAAAGGCAAATGAGCCTTGTTGTTGCCGCTGTACGATCAATGCCGTATCACCAGAGCCGACTTTCAGGCGCATAACCCAACCTGCGACCCATGACTTATCCCATCATTCTGCTGGCTTCAAGTTTTCTGCTTATCTCATTCGTCGTTGACTACCTTGGCCGGAGGTTTCGCTTTCCTTCCGTCATTGCATTGATTGCCATTGGCTTTATTGGCAATCCGCTCATGGCATATCTGGGCTATACGCTCAAGGGTCTGGACCTGCTTGTGCCTATTCTGGGCACCATCGGCCTGATTCTCATTGTGCTGGAAGGTGCTGCCGATATCGATCTCAAGCGCGAACGTCTGCCGCTGATTAGCGGTGCTTCGATGAGCGCACTCGGCGGCATTTTATGTTTTATGGCGGTCTTTGCCCCGCTGGGGGTTTGGTCTTTAGGTTTGACTCCATTTCAAGCGATCACGCTTACCGTGCCTTTCGCCGTTATCAGCAGTGCGGTAGCTATTCCCAGCAGCAGCTTTATGCCTACTCAAGATCGGGAGTTTGTGGTGTATGAAAGTTCGATTTCCGACGTGATTGGCGTATTGCTTTTCTTTAGCCTGCTGCGCTCGGATGGCAGCCTGAGTGGCATATTGACAGGTCTCATCGGGGGAGGCATATTGTCACTTTTGATCGCCATTGTCTGTGCGCTGGGCCTTGTGCTGCTCTTGATGCGGATCAGCGGTCATATCCGCTTTATCCCATTGCTGGCCGGGCTATTTGGCTTGTATGCCATCGGGGAGTTGATGCATTTATCGTCGCTGATCATGGTATTGCTGTTCGGTCTTGCGCTGAATAATCCGCAATTGGTAACCCGTATCCGCCCGTTGAGCCATTGGGTGGATGAGTCGTATGACAAAACACTGAATGAATTCAAGGTAATACTTGTAGAAATCACCTTTGCCATCCGCGGGTTTTTCTTCATTCTGCTGGGTTATTCGACAAAGCTTACGGATGTTCTCTCGTGGCAGGCGTGGTTTGCCGCCATCCTGATCCTGAGCGTCATCTACAGCAGCCGTTACTTCTTGCTGAGACTAGGTCACCATACGCAGATCGAAGCGTTGACCTGGCTGGCGCCGCGTGGTTTGATCACTATTCTCTTATATCTGGCACTGAAAGAAACCATAGCCTTGCCTGCATTTCTTGATGGTACGGTTGTCATCGTCGTTCTGGCGTCCTCCTTGCTGATTTTGCAGGCACATCGCAAGGTTGCGATAGATGAAGAAATTCCTGATGCTGCTGGAGCCCCCGGCAAGGCGCAACCGCAAATCGCCATCTAAGGAAAATCATGCAACTGACCTTTATTGCAGCGCTGCTCATTGCCATCGTTAGTGTTTTATTTGCTCTGCAAAACAATGCTCCCGTTACTGTGGTGTTCTTGCTGTGGCGTTTCGATAGCTCTCTGGCGCTGGTTTTATTGATCGCGCTGGCTTTAGGTGCTATCGCCATTGCCTTGCTCACTACACCGACGACCATCCGCCACGAGTGGCTTATTTCACGGCAGAAAAAGCGTATCGATGAGCAGGAAAAAGAGCTTCAGCAACTACGTGACCGCATTGCCGATCTGGAAAAATTGACCGCGCCTGGCCAGGCAAGCGCGGTCTGATTTTCTCATTCCCTGCGGTCGGCTCTGCCCTGCCTTTGACCTGCTTCAACGCTTCGCACCGTCTTGCCAGTGCCGACTTTCTGTCGGCAAGTGGGTAAGTCGAGCTATCTCAGATGAGCCTCTCTATTTTTTGATTCCATGCTTTAATCCTGGCTCCGTTAATGTCCAATTCGCAGCAGTTCAGCGACTCAGATAACAGCCACATTAATATGCAATGTATGCAAAAACCCTATTCTGATCATATCCTTGCCAATTTTGCACTGATCCTGCTAGGAGTCGGTTGCATGCTGGTATTGTGGCCATTTCTTACGGCCCTGATCTGGGCGGCCATCCTGGTCTCCACCAGTTGGCCAGTCTTTCTGTCGCTGAATCGTTTGCTGGGAGAACGACGTATTTTTGCCGCAAGTCTGATGACCCTGTTGGTAACTCTGGCGTTATTGGGACCCGTTGTCGCTGTCGCCTTGGCACTGGTCGACAATGTCACTGAACTGGCACGTGCCGCTGCTGCGCTGATCGAAAACGGGCTGCCCGATGCACCCTCCTGGCTGACAAACCTGCCCTTGATAGGGCAATCTATCCACGACTACTGGCAGCAATTTGCACATGACGGCCAGCGGCTGGTGCATATGCTGGAACGGTTTTCCCAGCCGGCGCAAGCAGCTGCACTTGCAGGTGGCCGTTTGATGGGCAAGGGCGTGCTGGATATTGCGCTTTCTGTGTTTCTTTCCTTCTTCTTTTTCCTTCATGGCGAAGCGCTGGCCTCACGACTGCAAGCCATCCTGGAGCATCTGGCCGGCAGCCGGGCGCTTTACTTGCTTGGCATCGCCCGCAGTACGGTAGCCGGAGTGGTCTATGGCATTCTTGGCACCGCGCTGGCGCAAGGCGTGCTGGCTGCCGCCGGTTTTGCTGTTGCCGGCGTTCCCGGTTCCGTGCTGTTGGGCGTAGCCACTTTCTTTCTCTCCGTGGTTCCCGTGGGGCCGCCCATCATCTGGGGCGGAGCGGCCATCTGGCTGTTCCAGCAGGGCCAACCGGGTTGGGCTGTTTTCGTTGCTACATGGGGCTTATTTGTGGTCAGCACTGTGGACAATGTCATCAAGCCCTTCATCATCAGTCGAGGTGCACACCTGCCTTTTGCCATCGTCTTTCTCGGCGTTTTGGGCGGCGTATTGACATTCGGTGTCATCGGCGTCTTCCTTGGTCCGACCCTGCTTGCTGTGGGCTATCGTCTGGTCATCGAATGGACGGCGGTAAAAACGGCATCGCAAGCAGTATCCGAGGGCACAAATTAAGCAAGCCGGCGCAAAAGCAGGGCGGTCACTTCATGCAGCGTCAGCCAGGAACAGTTTTCGCCATATCACCAGCGCGCCCCGAAAGAAGTCCCCTTGCCCAGACACAGATTCAAAGGGTGTCGGCTTTCTGATATTTTCTGATGACAAGCGAAAAAGCGAGACTGGCACGTATGCTCCGCTGATCAGATATTTGCGGCACGTAGCATCCGGATGCCTCTATAGCTGGCAACAGAGTGTGTAAAAACAGGAGAGAGAAGGTCTGATCTAGGTGACAAAATCGTCCTGCAGCAGTTGTGCAAACTGCGCAATCGGCACGGGTTTACTAAAAAGGTAGCCTTGGAAGTGAAAGCAACCTTCTGCTATCAGCAAGATTTTTTGTCCTACTGTTTCTACCCCTTCGGCAATGACGTCCAGGTTAAAGCTTTTTGCCGTAGCGATAATGGTACGCACAATCGCTCTATCCTGAAGATTGGTTTCGATGTCACGCACGAAAGATTGATCGATTTTTAGCTGATTAAGCGGCAACTGTTTGATGTATTGCAAGGATGAATAGCCTGTGCCGAAGTCATCCAGCGAAAAGCGGATGCCTGTCGCTTGTAATTGGTTCATTTTTGCAATAACACCTTCGATGTCTGACATCAGCATGCTTTCAGTGATCTCGAGCTTGAGCCCGCGAGGATCAATCGCATGGCGCTTGACTGTAGCGCTAACCTGGGAAACAAAATCCGCATGAAGAAACTGCCGGACACTGACATTGACTGCCAGCACGAGATTGCGTGTTGTTTCATGCTGCTGCCATGCTTTGATTTGGGTGCAGGCGGTATTCAGTATCCATAGACCAATGGGCACAATCAAACCGGTTTCTTCTGCCAGCGGAATA
>JAUSQB010000314.1 GCA_030652715.1 Rugosibacter sp. | reverse complement strand
CGCCAGCGCGGCATGAACTGATACACGCCCTGCGCATAAAAACCGGATTGGGTTGAACGAAATGCATCTGTCGCCGTGCCCGGGCCGGTACCATCGGCATCAAAGGTCAGCTCGCCGGTTTCGCTGCGGCGCATCCATTCGCTCTGGAACACAAAGTTCCGAACTGCAGGATTGCCTTGCGGCGACCACTTCCAGACAAAATCCAGACCGACGGTTTTGCTATTCCCCGAAAAACTATTGGTCACCGGCGTTGCGGTGCTATCGATATCTTCATAAGCGCGGTCGCGCGGCCTGGAGCGGAAATACGACATGCCCGCGCGCCAGCTATTGGCAACACCCGCATCACCGCCCACCCGCGCAAACATGCTGCCTGAAGTCAGGCCGTTTTTGCTGGCGTCGCTGTCCGTCGATGGAAAACTCAGGGCACGGCCTGCCTCGGCACCGAATTCAAGGAACAAATCGGTCGGCGCAAGCCAGCGCACCTGCATGCCGTCATAGCCCAACTGCGGCCCGAAAAACGCCTGGTAGGGCAAAGTGGCGTCAGAAAAATCCCAGGCATGCGGATGCTGCTGGTTGGCATAGCCGATACCCGAAAAGAAGCGGCCGATCTTCATGCCCAGCCCATGACCCAGGCCCAAAGTCTGGATGTTCGCCTCTTCAACGCCCACTGTATCGTCTGGCGCAATGGCGAGCAGAAAATTACCGCGAAAGCGAGGATCGATATTGGCTGAGATAGCCAGCTCGGATTCGCCCAGATTCCACGAACGTGCCTCAGCACCCGAAGACATGCCCGATGGCAGCACGCCCTGAAGACGGCGCTCGCGTCCGGCTATGCCCGTCGGATCCTGCCGCGCGTCCTGCGAGGTGCTGGTGTACATGCCGGAAAGAATCAGCGAAATTTCCGGGTTGAAGGCATTCGCTGCTGCCGGTGTGCGGCTCGCTTCACGCGCAGCAAGCTGTGCTGCTCCGGCAGTCGATTCAGCCGTTTTCGCCTGTTGTTCGGTGTCTGCCAGACGTCTTTCCAGCGCATTAATGCGCTGTTCATAGACTTGACGCAGTTGCGCGATTTCCTCGCGCAGGGTTTTTAAGTCATTGTCTCCTGCAAGCGCAGAAAAACTCGCCAGCACGCCACAGGCGGCCAGCACAGATCGTGATGTTCGGGACATGTTCACATTCCTTGAAAATTGACATGGCACGCCAGCCGCAAATAGCCGACGTGAGAAAAACAGGTCAACCCAGGCGTGAAGGCGGAGCGCGGCTAAGGTAAGCGGCAGGAAAGAGAAAAGTCGGCGCTGGTGAGACGGCGCCCATTGAGGCTAGCGGCGCAATAAATGCTACAAAAACGGCCTGTCCCGCAAATGGGGCGATAAAGTAAAGACCGCTCGATACGGCACACAACTCACAAACCGGCAAACCGTCCGGCGAATTTTGCTGATCGTCCTGCAACGCCGACTGCACGCCGGACACCGTGCCAACGTGGGTATAGCCGTGCGTCATGACCAGCTGCTGCGTGGCCAGAAGCATCAACAACAGGCCGATCAAACCAATAAGGCAAACAGCCTTCGTTATTGACTGACCGAGCAGCGGTGCCGTTGCGTCGAGCGCGCGACTTGTCGAACGACAATTAAAAACGCGGAAAGAGGCAATACCTCTGAGTGAAAAACCGGACATCGGGTAATCAGACCACAAGCTTTAGTCGAATGCAATAAAAAAATAAATGCAATTTGCCTTGACTCGCATGAGGATCAAGGGCAACGCATGAAAACTGGTCAGGAATAGTCATGAAACACTCGATTTTGCCAGCGTTTTAGTCGGTGGCCAAAGAGCATGGAGTAAAAGCAGCACCATCCACACCACCCAGGCTGACCATACGGTATGCGAAAAAAAGTGCGCACCTCGCATCATCTGCGCCCAGCCCATGACAAAGCCGTAAGCTAACGCAAAAAGCAGCACAAACTTGGCGCATACAGGCTTGGTATCACGCATCGCAAAGTAAAAAGCCATCAAGGCGAAACCCGCCGAAGCGTGTCCCGCAGGAAAACAATGGCCAGGTGCAACGCCATCAGGCAAAACCGCGAACAAAGACAGCCAAGGCTTGTCACCGCCGTATTGCATCACATCCCACGGGCACGCATGAATACTTTGCTGTTTGAGCAGAGACACGGCAGAATCCGCTAGCACCATGCCCAACAAAACCCACGCGGATTGACGGCGATACGACATCAGTTTTTTGACTTTAAAGCTCAATAAAAATATGGCGAGAACCAGCATTGCCGCACCGATAACGACATCCTTTAAGCCAGCATGCATCACCACTTGCATAAAATGATCATTTCTTAAGGGAAAAGCATGCGCCAGGGCGCTGTAATACGGTGCAATAAACCATTGATCCCAGCCAGTGAAGGGGTATACCACGACCATAAAGGCAGCAATAATCGCCGGAAAAAATAAGTGCAACTGCCAAAAATTTCGATGCTGACTGAACTGTATTTTTTTCATCAACGTCCACTATTGGTTAAACGACGAGCCATCCGCGCACTATCCGACTCCTCAGCCATCATTGAGTTTCACAGCCGTTTTAACGCTCGCTTTAGCGATCGTCAGAAAATACACCGTCGTCATCACGCTGGCTACCGCCAGGCTAGCGGTAGCCGCCAACCAAAAACCGGCCGCCCCGCGCGCAGGGCCCAGAATATCGGTCAAACCAAGCACGTAACCACCGCATAAGCCCACGCCCCACAAGGACACCGCATAAATCATCGTTGGCCCCCAGGTGCGCTTGTACGCACGCAGCACTTGAATCATCACCGCCTGTACGCTATCGGCCAAATGGTAAGCCGCCACCAGCAGCAACAGCTGTGCCGCTATGAATGCCACAGCAGCATCCGGCGTGTACACTCGCGCCAAGGGCAGCGCACCAAAATACATGGCTGTGCCCAGCGTCAAACCCAGCGCACCTGCAATGCCCAAACCCAGCAAACCGGCGTCTCGCGAGCGCCGACTATTTCCCGCACCCAAGGCTTGCCCGACCAACACGGCCGTTGCGCTGCCTACCGCCGTTGGCACCATGAACAAAAACACCGCCGCATTCGCGGCAATCTGGTGCGCAGCAGACACCTGCGGCCCCAGCCGGGCGATAAACAAGGCCATGAAAGTAAACGCACTCACATCCACCAAAAACGAGACGCCGCTCGGCACACCCAGGCGCAGCAGCTCTTTTAACGCCAACCAACGCGGCCACTCGAATTGGCTGAACACGCCATACGGCGCATAGCTGGCTTCCCTCCGACACCAATACCAGGCGACGCTCGCCAAAAACCACGCAATCACCGCTGACGACCAGCCACAGCCCGGCCCGCCCAAGGCTGGCAAACCAAAGTGGCCATACATGAACACCCAGTTCAGCGGTGCCTTCAACGCTAACCCGGCAAGATTGAAAATCATCACCGGCCGCGGACGACCAATACCCGTAGTGAAGCCATAAAACACGCGAAAGAGCAGATAACCTGGCACCGCCCAGGCCAGGCCATCAAGGTAAGCGCGCACTTTCGACTCCAGTGCAGGGCTGGGCTGGGCAAAGTAAAGAAAGGGCTCGGGGTTTTTGAGCAGCAGCACCGCGATGAATGCCAACACCAGCACCAGCCACAAACTCTGCCGCACATCCGCGCCAATGGCGTCAAATCGCCGCGCGCCGTGGTGGTGAGCCACCACCGGAATCAACGCCAGCAACACGCCCATGACAGTCACAAACACCGTCGCGTAAATGCTCGCGCCTATGCCCACCGCCGCTAAATCCAGCGCTGAAATCCGCCCGGCCATCAAGGTATCAATCACCCCGCCACCCATCACGGCAAGCTGCGCCACGAGCGACGGCCAGGCCAAATGCAATAGCTCGCGAGGAAGCGAGCGGGTGTGCATGGGGAACGGCGTAGGCATCATGAGGTGATCTAAGGAGTTGCTACGGCGGTATGCAATACCCGCAAGGTGTACCGCAGTTTATCGCCGTACAGGGAAAGGAACTTGCTTTACGCCGTTCCGCCAGCGCCGACTTTTTTATAAATGAATCCCTACCTTGACTATGCTTGATGTCCGTCTGTCACGTCAATGCCAGGCGATTCGTCTTCACTGATCACCGCGAATTTTCCCGGCTTTCCACACTGCCTATGCGGGTATTGCAACACAACATGCGGCGTCGCAATAGCCTAAAATAAACCCTTGATCACTGTGCTCCATCACACCATGAACGCCCGTCTGCGCGAAATCCCATATAACTACACTTCATTTTCTGACCGCGAAATCACCTTGCGCTTGCTGGGTGAAGCAGCTTGGGAGACCTTGACCGAACTGCGCGCCGAGCGCATTACCGGCCGCTCTGCCCGCATGCTGTATGAGGTGCTGGGCGATATTTGGGTAGTGCGCCGCAATCCTTATTTAGAAGACGATTTACTGGCCAACACCAAGCGCCGCCGTGCGCTGGTGGACGCCTTGCGCCATCGACTCAAGGAAATTGATTTGCGCCGTGCGGGGAACGAGCGCGTTGCCCAGTTGCTTACAGCTGCCGATGTGGCGGTGCGTGACTTTGAGCGCTGGTTTGACGAAACCACCCGGTTACGCAAAAAAATTCTCAAACGCCTGCTGCCTTACACGCGCCGCGACAACATCGCCTTTGATGGCTTGGCGCGCGTCTCGCATGTCACCGATGCCACCGATTGGCGCGTTGAATTCCCCTTCGTGGTGCTAAAGCCCGATACGGAAGAAGAAATTGCCGCGCTGGTACAAGGCTGTATTGAGCTCGAACTCACCATGATTCCGCGTGGCGGTGGCACGGGTTACACCGGTGGCGCAGTACCCTTGGACGCGCATTCGGTGGTGATTAACACTGAAAAACTCATTGATATGGCGCCGGTGCAGCCGATGCGTCTGCCTGGAACCAACAAGGACTACGCCACCGTGCGCACTGGTGCCGGTCTGGTCACGCGCCGCGTTATGGAAGCCGCCGAAGCGGCTGGGCTGGTTTTCGCCTGCGATCCGACCTCGGCGGACGCCTCCTGCATCGGCGGCAACATCGCCATGAATGCAGGCGGCAAAAAGGCTGTGCTGTGGGGCACGGCGCTGGACAATCTGGCCTCATGGCGCATGGTCACGCCGGACGGCAACTGGCTGGAAGTCGAGCGGCTTGACCACAACTTCGGCAAGATTCACGAGCAGGAAGTCGTCACCTTTCGCCTCACCCGTTTTGACGCCAGCGGCAAGACAAAACTGGGCGAGGAAATGCTTGCCATCCCCGGTGTGCAGTTCCGCAAACCCGGCCTGGGCAAGGATGTCACCGATAAATTTCTGGGCGGCCTGCCCGGCGTGCAAAAAGAAGGCACGGATGGCCTGATTACGTCAGCCGTGTGGATACTGCACAAGATGCCACCCGTCACGCGCACCGTCTGTCTGGAGTTTTTCGGCCAGGTGCGCGATGCCGTACCATCCATTGTCGAAATCACCGACTATCTCAAGACCAGCCCCGGTGGCGCATTACTCGCCGGACTGGAGCATCTCGACGAGCGTTATGTGCGCGCTGTTGGTTATGCTACCAAAGCCAAGCGGCATGGCCGACCGAAGATGGTGCTGATCGGCGATATCGTCGGCGCTGACGAGACGGCGGTCATGACCGCTGCCTCGGAAGTAGTGCGTCTGGCCAGCCTGCGCGGCGGCGAAGGCTTCATCGCTGTATCCGCCGAGACGCGCAAGAAATTCTGGCTTGATCGCGGGCGCACTGCCGCTATTTCAAAACATACCA